>NZ_JBEYZX010000007.1:0-229622 GCF_040646255.1 Streptomyces sp. NPDC046203
TTCGCCGTGGCCGGGCCGCCAGGCGCAGTCGGCGGCGAGCAGCAGGTCCGCGTCGAGGAACGAGTCGCCGGCGGCCAGGGTGAGCCGTGCGCCGGCGCGGGGGCCGGGGTGGGGACGGGAGTGGGAGGCGGTGCGGGAGCGGGCACCGGAGCCGGCATGGGGGCGGGTACGGGTGCGGGGGCGGCGGGTTCGGCCGGTGCGCCCGGGGTGTCATAGGCCGGCACGGCCGCATATGCCTGAGTGGCCTCGGAGCCCCGCGTCGTGTCATATGCCGGACCGGAGGTGTGGGCCTGCGCGGCGCCGTACGGCCGCACCGGTTCGTACGCCTGGGTGGCCGCGTACGGCGACGTCTCGTACCCGCCGCCCGGGAACACCGGCTCGTACGGGGCCCCGTGGGCCTCCTGAGGCGCCTGAGGCGCCTGGGACGGGCCGTGGGCATCGAGGTGGCCCGAGGGGGCCTGGTGGGCCTGTGCCGCCCCGTAGGGGGCCGTGTGGGCCCCGTACGCGGGCGGTGCCGGCTCGGGCTCCCCGTCCTCCGGCTGATTCGTCGCCCGGAACCACGGCGACCCGGCCGTCACGCGACGGCCTTGCCCACCACCGGCGCGAGTCCCGTCGACCGCGCCACCGCTCCCGCGTCGCCGCACCGCTCCAGCCAGTTGGCGAGCATCAGGTGGCCGTGCTCGGTGAGCACCGACTCGGGGTGGAACTGCACGCCCTCGACGGGCAGTTCCCGGTGGCGCAGCCCCATGATGATGCCGTCCTCGGTGCGCGCGGTGACCTCGAGGTCGGCCGGCAGCGCGGCCGGCTCGGCGGCCAGCGAGTGGTAGCGGGTGGCGATGAAGGGCGAGGGCAGCCCGGCGAAGACGCCCTTGCCCTCGTGGGTGACCGGCGAGGTCTTGCCGTGCAGCAGTTCGGGCGCGCGGTCGACCACACCGCCGTAGGCGACGGCCATCGACTGCATGCCGAGGCAGACGCCGAAGACGGGCACCCCGGTGGCGGCGCAGTGGCGCACCATGTCGACGCAGATTCCGGCCTGTTCGGGCGTGCCGGGACCGGGCGAGAGCAGGACGCCGTCGAACCCGTCCTGAGCGTGCGACAGCTCCACCTCGTCGTTGCGGCGCACCTCGCACTCGGCACCGAGCTGGTAGAGGTACTGCACGAGGTTGAAGACGAAGCTGTCGTAGTTGTCGACGACGAGAATGCGCGCGCTCACTGACCGTCCACCGTCACGTCGTTGAACGGAAGCAGCGGCTCCGCCCAAGGGAACACGTACTGGAAGAGCCCGTAGACGACCGCGAGGACCAGCACGACCGAGATCAGCGCCTTCACCCAGGCGTTGCCCGGCAGATGCCGCCAGATCCATCCGTACATGACGTCCGACGCCCCTTCCGTTCGTTACGGGGACCAGAGTACGGGTCGCGGGGGCGCTGGGGGGTCAGCTGTCCAAAGCCCGTGGCCGGCCGTCCGAGACCGGCCTGGTGGCGTCCAGATGCGCCCAGACCACCAGCCGGTGACTGCTGCCCCATTCGGGGTCGCAGGTGGTGAGGGTGAGATAGCGGCCGGGGCCGGTGAAGCCGGATTTCCCAGGGACCGGATCGACGACTCCGGTGTCGGTGGGGACGGTCCGGTACGGGGCGCGGTCGACGCGGTACGTGAACCAGGTCGTGCCGTCGGTGAGGACGACGGCGTCGCCGGGGCGCAGCCGGGGGACGTCCTTGAAGGGGTCGCCGTGGGTGCGGCGGTGGCCGGCGACGGAGAAGTTGCCGGTCCGGCCGAGGCGGGCGGTGCCGGGGTAGTGGCCGAGGCCCTCGGCGAGGACTCCGGGCCGGGTGCCCTCCAGGACGGGCCACTCCCAGTCGCGGCCGAAGCGGGGGACGTACATGACGGCGAAGCCCTTGCCGTCGGCGTACGGGGCGGGGGCCGCCTGCTCGTCGGGAGCGGGGGTGGTCGCGGGCGCGGGGTCGGGGGCGAGGGGGCGGTCCGCCCATTCCCGCTGGAGGCCGTCGAGCCGGCCGGCGGCGGCGCCGTCGGCCTGGACGCCCGTCCAGTACAGGAGGTAGCCGACGAAGAGCACGATCAGGGCGCCGGCGGTGACGCACAGCTCGCTGAGGGTACGGATCACCAGGCGGGCTGCCACCGGACCTCCCGGGTGGTCGGCCCGAGGCGGGGCGGACGGCCGGGCGGCGCCGTCAGCTCACGGGCTTCGCGTAGTGGAGGTCCACTGTGCCCGAGTAGCCGGGCAGAGTCATCGCCTTGTGCTCGTCGACTTTCCAGCCGAGTCCGTACGCCTTCACGTACAGCCGGTAGTTCTGGATCGCGGGGGAGTCGGTGAGGGCCTTGCTCAGCCGGTCCCGGTCGCCTACGGCGGTGATCTTGTAGGGCGGGGAGTAGACGCGGCCCTGGAGGATCAGGGTGTTGCCGACGCAGCGCACGGCGCTGGTGGAGATGAGCCGCTGGTCCATGACCTCGATGCCCTGGGCGCCGCCCTGCCACAGCGCGTTGACGACGGCCTGGAGGTCCTGCTGGTGGATGACCAGGTCGTTGGCCTGCGGCTCGGGGTAGCCGGGGGCGGCCTGGGCGTTCGGCGGGGCGTCGTTGAGGGTGACCGTCAGACCGGTGCCGGAGATCTCGGAGGTTCCGGCGGCGTCCTCCAGGGCGCCGAGCCGCTTGTCCTGGGCGCCGCCGGAGCCGTTGTCGCGGGCGGCGAGGGAGTCGACCTGATGGCGCAGGGCGGCGGCGGACTCGTCGAGGCCGGCGTTCTTGTGGCTGCGTTCCTCGATCAGGTCGGAGAGCCGCAGCAAGGACGCGTCGGTGCGGAGGTTGGTGCCCTTGGCGGTGTTGAAGCTGGTCACGAAGATCAGCCCGGCGAGCGCGAAGACGGCGGCGGTCAGCACCCGGACCGGGCGCCACCTGAGGCTTCGTCCCGGCCCCGCGGGAGCGCCCGCGGGAGTGCCGGCGGGAGTGTCGGCTGAATTGCTCAACGTACCCTGATCCCCTTCGGTGCCGCGGAACCACTACGCTAACGGACGCCCGGGGGACGCCGCGGTCCGCTTCGTCGCTTCCGTACGTTCCGCCGGCGCCCGTCACAGTCCCCTGCGCGGTCACGCAGCGCATCGACAGGAGAGTCCCTCGTGCCGAAGTCACGGATCCGCAAGAAGGCCGACTACACGCCGCCGCCCGCCGCGAAGCAGGCCGCGACCATCAAGCTGACCAATCGCAGCTGGGTGGCCCCGGTGATGCTGGCGCTGTTCGCCATCGGCCTGGTGTGGATCGTGGTCTTCTATGTCACCGACGGCACGCTGCCGGTCCAGTCGATCAAGAACTGGAACATCGTGGTCGGTTTCGGCTTCATCGCCGCCGGCTTCGGTGTCTCCACGCAGTGGAAGTGACACTTCCCACCGCATAGTTATCCACAGTGTTGTGCACAGCACTGGATAACTTACGAAGATCTGTGGATAACTCACACCAGGTTGACGCCGGTACGACTGCGGGATGCCCGGCCACCCCTGACTGTGGACACGCCAAAGCCCCTCGCCTCTGAAGCATCACTGCTGGTCAGAGACGAGGGGCTCAGGCATGTCCCGATCAAAGTAACCCGGCCACCACACACTGTGGATAACTCTGGGGAAAGCTTGCGCCGCAGCGCATCCCCGCGCACGTTTTCCCAGGGCTGTTCGCGGGCCGTTCGCGGGCCGCTCGCCGCCCGCCCGGTGCCCTCAGAGGAGGACGGCCGTCCGGACCAGCACCATCCCCAGGACGCTCAACAGCACCAGCGCGCACGCCCCGTACTGGACCAACTCCCGCCGGGCCCGGGGCGCGTACACCATGGCGGCCGTCAGCAGGACGCCCGCCACCAGGCCGCCGACGTGCGCCTCCCAGGAGATGTCCGGCCGGGTGAACGTGATGAGCAGGTTCAGGCCCAGGAAGACCACGACCGGCCGCATGTCGGAACGCCGGTACCGGGCCAGCACCGCCCACGCGCCGAGCAGGCCGTAGACCATCCCGGAGGCCCCGAGCGAGGGCTGGTTCGGCGGGGCGAGGAGATAGACCAGGGCCGAACCGGAGAGACCGGACAGCAGCGAGAGCGCGGCGAAGCGGCCGCGCCCCAGCTCCGGTTCGACGATCCCGCCGATCACCCACAGCCCCATCATGTTGAAGAGGAAGTGGACCAGGTCCTGGTGCAGGAACATCGAGGTGAACAGCCGGTACCACTCGCCCTCGGCGACGCCCACGACCTCGCCGAGCACCGGGTAGTACGCGTGCCCGATCAGGTCCAGCCGGTCCACCAGCCGGTCGCCGGCCGTGTGCACCGCCAGGAACAGGGCGAGGTTGACCGCCATGAGGACCTTGGTGACCGCCCGGCCGTCCGTCCGCAGCCGGCCGCCGACGAGCGTCCTCGGCTGATTCGCGCCGGGGGCGTGCCCGGTGCCGGAGCCGCCCCGGACGCAGTCGGGGCACTGGAAGCCGACGGACGCCGGGATCATGCACGACGGGCAGACCGGCTGCTCGCAGCGGGTGCAGCGGATGCCGGTCTCGACATCGGGGTGCCGGGAGCAGCGCGGCAGACCGGACTGCACGTCCATGAGGGTCCTCCCGAGGGCGGGTGGTACGGGTGCGGGCGTGCGGGGCGTGGCGGACCGGGCCCGCGCGCCACCCCGCCCTCCTCCTGACGGACGGGCGGGGCTCAAGGTTCCTGCGCGCCGCTGACCAGCGGGTTTCGGTCAGCGGGTGGCGATCGGCGCTTCTCGCTCAGCGGGTCTCGATCAGCGCGTTGCGATCAGCGGGTCTCGACGACCACCGTGTGCAGGACGACGTCCTCGACCGGGCGCTCGGTGCGCGGGTTGGTCTCCAGGGCGGCGATCGCGTCCACGACCTTCTTGCTCTCCGCGCCGACGACCTCGCCGAAGATCGTGTGCTTGCGGTTGAGCCAGGTGGCCGCGCCGACCGTGATGAAGAACTGCGAGCCGTTGGTGTTCGGGCCGGCGTTGGCCATGGCGAGCAGGTAGGGCCGGTCGAAGAACAGCTCGGGGTGGAACTCGTCGGCGAACTCGTAGCCCGGGTTGCCCGTGCCGTTCCCGAGCGGGTCGCCGCCCTGGATCATGAAGCCCTTGATCACCCGGTGGAAGACCGTGCCGTCGTAGAGCGGGGCCGTGGACACCTCGCCCGTCGCCGGGTGCGTCCACTCGCGCTCGCCCTGGGCGAGCTCGGTGAAGTTCCGGACCGTCTTCGGGGCGTGGAACGGCATCAGCCGGACCTCGATGTCCCCCTTGCTGGTCTTCAGCGTCGCGTACTGCTGTCCGGCCACGGCCCGTCGTCCTCCACTGCTTCGGCATCCTGGTCGGTCGGCATCCTCGCATGCCCGCATGCCCCGGATGCCCGCCCCGCATGCCGGAGCGCGGACGGACATGCATGATTCCGAAAGGGATGGATAGGCGAAAACCGACTGCCACCGAGGATGATCGAGGAGGGATCCCGTGAACCGCATGGACAGCGTGCGCGCCGCGAAGGATTCGGCGAAGGAGAGCGTCATGCACGCCGCGGACGCGGTGGCGCCGTACGCGGATCAGGCCGTCCACTACGCGCAGTGCACCGCGCGGGACGCGCGCGTCAAGCTCGCCCCGAAGGTCTCGCGGGCCGCTTCACAGGCCCGTACTCAGGCGCGTCAGCAGTACGACGCACTGGTCGCACCGCATGTACCGCCGCAGGTCGACGAGGCCGCGCAGCGTGCGCTGGCCATGACCCGCAAGGCCGCCCGGCAGGCGACCGACTACACCGTCCCGCGTGTCGAGCACGCGGTCGCCGCGACCGGTCCCGTCCTGGAGGAGGCCGGGTCGCGTTCGGCCGCCGCCCTGGCCGTACTGCGCGGACAGGTGACGCCGAAGGACATCGAGCGGATCGTACGGAGGAACGAGCGCCGCGCCTGTACCGGGCGCTTCGCCAAACGCGTACTGATCCTGGGTCTGCTGGCCGGCGGCGTCTACGCCGCCTGGCGGTGGTGGGACGCGCAGGCCAACCCCGACTGGCTGGTCGAGCCGCCCGCGCCCACCGATGTGGACGAGCGGGATGCGGACGAGGGGAACGATCTGGAGACGCGGGTCGAGAAGGCCAGGGCCGAGGCGGAGGCGGAGGACCGGGCACGCGACGAGAGGCGCCGCTGAGCCACGGGGACCGATGCCGGTGCCGATAGCGGTGCCGGTGCCGATGCCGGTGCCGGGGTCGGTGCCGGGGTCGGTGCCGGAGGCGTGGGCCGCGGGTCGTGCGAGTGGCGCGGGTGGTACGGGTGGCGCGGGGTGGTGGTGCGTACGGCTGCCGGCGTCGCCCCCGCCTCGGCGCCGCGTGCGCGCGAGCCGCTGGGGGTGGTGGTGCGTGAGGCCGGGTGCCGTGGGGCTGTGGACTGCGGGGCGAGGTGCCGTGGGGCCGTCGACCGGAGGGCCGCGGGCTCTGCGGCTGCGGGCCGTGGGGCTGCGGGCCGGGAGTCCGTAGGTCCGAGGGCCGTGAGCCGGGGGCCGGGACTCGTCAGCGGGAGGGCACGGGCCGGGAGGCGTGGATCGCGCCGGCTGTGCGAGCGGGCCGCGTGCGACGGGTACGAAGACCGCGACGCGTGCGAGGTGTACGAGGAGTGCGACGCGTACGGCGAAGGGGCCGGACCGTCAGGTGAGGCGGGGTGTTCCGGCCGGTGCGCGTCAGCCGAAGGGGTGAAGCGCGAGACGGGCGGGAACCGGAAGGCGTGAACCGCGGGCCGTGGGACGTGTCCCCGGGGCCGTGGACCGCCGGGCCGCGCATGCGTGCGGGCGTCGTCCGAAGCGGGGCGGGGCGGAGGAATCACCGCCCTGCCCTACGCGGCCGTCGCGGACTTCGCCGCGTTCGCGTTGCGCGTCGCGGGCGCCGGGCTCGTCTCCTCGGTCTGGTCGGTCAGATGGGCCAGATCGGCGCTGACCGGGGCGTGGACGTCGGCCCGCAGATGGCGGACGGAGGGGGAGGAGCCGTGTGCCTCGGCGCGGATGCGCTGCTTGAGGGTGGGTGGCAGAGCCTTCTTGGCGCCGGAGTACGCGTGCGTGGAGGCGGTCCGCTGGGCGGGGACGCGTACGGACCCGGAGCCGGACGCCGGCGCGGACCCGGGTGTGGATCCGCCGGGCGACTCGGCCGCCGGTCCGGCCGCTCCCGAGCGGGCGCCGGAGGCGGTGGCGGGCGTGCCGGGGGCGCGGTCGCCCGTGGGGGCCGGCTGCTCGCCGCGCGCGGTGGCGGGGGTGGCGAGGCCCAGGGAGGCGAGGAGGGCGAAGAGGACGGAGACGAAGGCGGTCCAGAACTGCTTGGCAGCGGCCATGACCCCTCACTTTCGGTACGTTCTCGGATGGTTCATTCCGAATTGCGTGTTTTTCGTACGTCCCTCATCATGGGGACGCGCAGCCGGAATGTCCGGAACGACGCCGTTGCCGCGCAGTTCTTCTGATGAACACCACCCGACCGGCTCAGTCCCGGTCCGCCTCGCCCAGCCCTGGGGCGCCCCAGACGGGGAACCAGCGCTCCAGCTCCGGCTCCATCGCGAGGTCCCCCGCCAGCAGCCCTCTGACCTGCAATTCCAGGGTGTTGTCCCGGGACTCCGTGCCGTCGGAGCGGGGGGCGAAGGGGTAGAAGGTGCCGCGTTTGTAGAGATAGACGAGGGCCAGGTCGTGACCGAGCGGGCTGCCCCCGCGCTCGGTACCCTCCGCGTGGAACACGGTCAGCGAGCAGAGCAGCTGGGGTCCGAAGCCGGCCTCCTCCAGCAGGCTGTTGACCGCGTGCAGATCGTTGACCAGCGTGATCAGGTCGTCGGCGGAACGGCGGGCGGCGAGCCAGGTGTAGCCGTACGCGTCCTGGCTGAACGCGACCGGTGCCGCCCCCAGCCGTTCGTCCACGTCGAGCAGCTGCCGTACGTCCTCCTTCAGCCGGGTGAACGCCCCGCCCTCCACTCCCGCGAAACAGACGGACCCGGCCCCGGTCGGCACGTAACCGGTGCCCGCCTCCAGGGTGAGCGCGGCGCCCGGGAGCGCGAACAGCCGGTCGAGATCGGGCCGGACCGGCTTGCTGCGCCCGAGGATGGTGTCGAGGAGTCCCATGGGCCCTGCTTTCGCTCGCGTCGGGTGGGGTGAGGGCGCCGCCGGTCCAAGGGGATTTCGGGGCCGGGATGGCATATGCCTCGTGGCGGATCAGGCCGCGTCGCCGAGCTGCGCCGAGATCCGGGCGAGCTGGTCGAGCCGCTGCTCCAGGGTGGGGTGGGTGGCCAGCAGCCGGCTCAGGCTCTCCTTCGAGGAGAAGGCGGGCGCGAACCAGAAGGCGTTGTACGGCTCCGCCTTGCGCAGGTCCTGGGTCGGGATCCGGGACATGTCGCCGGTCACCTTGGTGAGCGCGGAGGCGAGCGCCGACGGCCGGCCGGTGAGCAGCGCGGCGGCCCGGTCCGCGGCCAGTTCGCGGTAGCGGGACAGCACCCGGGTCAGCAGGAAGCTCAGTACGTAGACCGCGCCGCTGACCAGCGGGACGAGGACCATGACGGCGGCCGTGCCGGGGTCGCGGCCCCGGCCGAGGCCGCTGTAGAGCGCGACGCGGGTCATCATGCCGGCGAGCACGCCGAGGAACGAGGCGATCGTCATCACCGCGACATCGCGGTGGGCCACATGCGACATCTCGTGCGCGAGGACGCCTTCCAGCTCCTCCGGTCCGAGGCGGCGCAGCAGTCCGGTGGTGACGCAGACCAGCGCCGTCTTCTCGCCCCGGCCGGTGGCGAAGGCGTTGGGCACGTCGCTGTTCGAGATCGCCACCTTCGGCTTGGGCATGTCGGCGAGTGCGCAGATCCGGTCCACGGTGCCGTGCAGTTCGGGCGCCTCCTCCCGGGTGACCTCGCGGGCGCCCATGCCCCGGGCGGCGATCTTGTCGCTGAACCAGAACTGCGCGATGAACAGCCCGCCCGCGACCAGCAGGATCAGCGGCCAGGAGCCGCGCAGCAGCACCATCAGGACGCCGACGAAGACCACGTACAGCAGTCCGATCAGGAACATCGTCGTCGCCATCCGGGTCGAGAGTCCCCGGTCCGGGGCGTAGCGCGAGTGCGCGCCGCGTCCGGTCGTCCCCGGTGTCCTGGCCATACCGAGCACCTCTTCCGAGCCTGCCCCCTCCTGCCAGTGTGCGCCCGCGCCGCTCCGTACGCGACAAACCGCCGTGGTGGATGTCTTCGCAGGTCGGGCGGGTCGTGTGGGGGCGCTTCGCGGGAGGTGGCCGGGGGGCCGCGCGGGTCCGTGAGGGGGCTACACGGGGTGGCATATGCCAACCGAAAGCGCTCTTGACACGCACAAGCGTGCGAATCCGGCCATTCATCATGTCCTGGGCATGTCATAGGCCGACCGGGGATAGAAACGCCCGAGCACGGTGGCATCCGTGAGGTGACACCCGAGCCAACCGGGAGGTTCGAAAAGGTGACAGACGTCAGCACCCCCGCCGCCGGTGGGACCAACGAGGCCAACGAGGCCGAAGATTCCGACGGGGCCGACTTATCGGCGAAACGTTTCGCCGAGGACGGTTTCCTCGTCCTGCCCGGTTTCCTCCCGCCCGGTCTCGTCGACCGGCTTCTCCCGGAGGCCGACAAGTGGGTCGACGCCGGCTGGCGCCGCGACTCCATCGACGCCTGTCTGCGCGGCGACCCGGCACCGCCCCCGGTGGTCGAACTGGATCTGGAGGCGCACGGCGAACTCGCCGTCCACCCGCCGCTGCTCCGGCTGCTCGCCCACCCCGGCCTGCTGGGGGACTCCTTCGTCTTCCACCATCTGCACAGCGACCGCCGGCCGATCGGCGGCGCGGGCAAGAACTGGCACCACGACTACGAGCAGCGGCCCCAGCGCGACCGGCGCCTCCCCATGGTCCACGCCCTGCACTACCTGCGCGGGCTGCGGCCCGAGTGGGGCGCCCTGGCCCTGCTGCCGGGCTCGCACCGCGAGATCGCCGAGAAGGACGCCCGCGACCACCTGGGGACGGGCGTGCTGCCCGGCGAGGTGACCGTCGACCGCCTGCCGCCCGGCTCCACCGTCCTCGTGCACTCGGCGCTCTTCCATGCCCGCCGGGCGGCGCCCGAACCGGCGGCGGACGCCGGGGCGCGCTACATGGTCGACGCCTCGTACTGCCGTACCGGCACGCTCTGGCCGCCGGTCAAGCCGTACTGGCGGCATGTGCTGGCCGTGGGGCGGGCCCGCGGGCTGGACGCCGGGCGGCCCGAACTGTTCGCGGAACGGCACTTCGGCCCGTATCAGGCCGTGGAACCGGCGAAGGAACGGACGACGGAGAGGCGCGACGCGTGAGAACCCTGGAAACGGTCTCCTTCGAGGCGGTCTTCGACCGCTTCTCCCGGGACCACCGCCACGACCCGGCCGACCCCGCCGACACCGACGACGAGGCCGAACGGCACCTCCGCGAGGCCCGGGCGGAATTCGGCGAGCGGTGGCGCCGGACCCTGATCGAGGGCCCGGAGCTGGCCCGGGTGGTGCTGCCCTGGCACCTGGGCGAGGCCGGGGAGGTGGAACTCGTCCCGAAGACCGGGCTCACCGTGGCCGAGGCGGCAGGCCGGCTCGCGGCGCTGGGCACGACGTACGGCCGATCCAATCCGATGTGCGCGTTCAAACTCGCCCGTCAGAGTGGTGCGCCGCGGCTGCCGCTGTATCTGAGCACCCGGCCCGTCCCTGGCGTCGACTACGACGGGCTCCTCGTCCGCGAGGGCCTGATCCATCTGGACGGACTGCACCGGATGCTCGCCTGGGCCGGTGCCGGGCTGCTGGTGCCCGGCACCTGGTTCGAGGCGTACGTGGCGGGCCCCGCGGTTCCGGCGGGCCCGCCGCCGGATCCGGGACTAGCCTCGGCCGACGTACGGCATGGCGCTCGGCATGACCAGGACGGACTGGACGTTCACGGCGGGCGGCAGGGCGGCCATGGCCCGCACCATGTCGACGACGTGGCGCATGTCCATGGTCGGTTCGGCCCGCCGTGACCCGTCGGCCTGGAGGACCTCCGGCTGCGGACGGTCGTGCGGGGTGACGTTGCCGATGTCGATCTGGCCGCACGCGATGCCGTGGCGGCGGCCGTCCAGCGACAGCGAACGGGTGAGCCCGGCCACCGCGTGCTTGGCCGCGGTGAACGCGACCGAGTCCGGGCGGGGCACCTGGGCGGAGGGCGCGCCGTTGTTGATGATCCGCCCGCCGCGCGGTGTCTGCCGCTTCATGACCCGGAACGCGGCCCGCGAGCACAGGAAGGTGCCGGTGGCGATGGAGTCCATCACCCGGTGCCAGTCCGCGAGTCCGACGTCCTCGGTGGGGAGGTACGGCATGGTGTCGGCGGCATTGTTGAACAGCAGGTCGAGCCGGCCGAACCGGTCCGTCACCGCCGCGAACAGCTCGTCCACGGCCCGCTCGTCGGTGATGTCCGCCGGGAGGGCGAGCACCCGTTCCCGGTCGGCGGCCGGGGCGAGCGCCGCCGTCTCCTCCAGCGGGTCCTTGCGGCGGCCCACCAGGACCACCGTCCAGCCGTCCGCCAGCAGGCCGAGCGCGCAGGCCCGCCCGATGCCGCTGCCGGCGCCGGTCACGACGGCGGTACGCAACCGCGCGTCCGTGCCCGTGGCCGTACTCGCGCCCGAGTCCGTACGTAAGCCCGTGCCCGTACCCGCGCCCGAGTCCGTCCGTAAGTCCGTGCCCGGCCACGCGTCCGCGCCCGAACCGGCCGCGTCCGCACGCCTCGCCGCATCCTCCGTCACGTCCACCCCTCCCGCTCTCTCCCCGACCCCGTCCGGCGGGTTCTCCCGCCCCGCGCCCGCGGCGCTCCGCGGAGCCCTCCGAGCGTGCCCCGGGCCCCCTCACCCAAACAGGAGCCGCACATGAATGGCCGTATCCCTACGCTGAACGGCACCGGTGGCAGCCGGGACTGGTTCGACCGGGCCAAGGCGTCCCTGGCCGGCGGCATCAGTTCCTCGTCCCGGCTGACCTCGACCGGTCCGCACCCCTATCCGCTGTACATGGCGAGCGGCTCCGGCGCCCGCATCACCGATGTCGACGGCAATGGATACATCGACTATCTGATCTCCTACGGCAGCGCGATCCTGGGCCATGCCCATCCCGCCCTCACCGAGGCCCTGAGCGATGTCCTGCGCACCGGCACGATGTTCGGCACCTGCAACACACCCGAGGTCGAACTCGCCGAGCTGATACGGGAGATGGTGCCCTGCGCGGACCTCGTCCGGTTCGCCAACTCGGGCAGCGAGGCGGTGCAGGGAGCGGTACGGGCCGCCCGCGGGTACACGGGACGCGACAAGATCCTCAAGTTCGAGGGCCACTACCATGGTTGGTCCGACACCCTGGCGATCTCGAACCGCCCCGGTCTCGCGGACGCGGGCCCCTACGAGGCCCCGCACGCCGTCCCGCACTCCCCCGGCATCCCGGAGGGGGTCACCGGCGACGTCGTCGTCTGCCCGTGGAACGACCCGGCCGCGCTGCGCGCCCTGCTCGACGCCCACCGCGGCGAACTGGCTGCCGTGATCTGCGAGCCGATCGTCGCCAACAACGCCTGCACCATGCCCGCGCCCGGTTTCCTCGGCCTTCTGCGCGAGGAGTGCGTGAAACGCGGGATCGTCCTCGTCTTCGACGAGGTCTGCACCGGCTTCCGCACCGGCCCCGGCGGCGCGCAGACCATGTTCGGAGTCGAACCGGACCTCGCCGTCTTCTCCAAGGCGCTGGGCGGCGGACTGCCGATCGCCGCCTTCGCGGGCCGGCGGGAGGTCATGGAGCCGCTGGCCGAGGGGCGCGTCAAGCACGGCGGCACCTACAACGCCTCCCCGCTGTGCGCCACTTCGGCCCTGGTCACGCTGCGCCATCTGCGGACGCCCGAGGTCGGTAAGCGGATCGACGAGAGCGGCCGGCGCATCATGGAGTCGATCGAACGCGCCGCCCGCGACCGGCGCGTCCCCTGCGCGGTCCAGGGCGTCGGCGCCATGTTCCAGGTGGTGTTCACCCCCGACGGGGCGCCGACCCGGCAGTACCGCGATCTGCTCCACGTCGACCAGGCCCGCTACGACACCTTCCGCCACGCGCTCCTGGAACGCGGGGTGCACAGCAACGCGTACGGCATGGCCTGCTGGTTCGTCGCGGCGACGGTGACGGACGACGAACTCGACGCGACCTGCGAGGCGGTGACGGAGGCGTTCGGCGTCCTGTGACGGCCCGCGCCACGGGCCTCGGCCCCGGCCCCGATTCGTACCGGGGTCGGGGCGCGGGGCCGGGCGCGGAGGGCGCGGGCTCGGGGCGGGCTCCGCCGTCGCTACGCGAGCGCGTCGGCGGTGGCGTGGGCGAAGTCGCGCGGGTTGTCGAGCATGATGTTGTGCCCGCAGTCCGGGATCGCCACGACGGACACCCCGGCGGCGCGGAGCTCGTCGGCGCCCGGGAGCGGCCCGTCGGCCTCGGGCAGCAGGAAGGTCCGGGGGACCTTCAGGTCGAGCAGCAGCTCGCGCATGGTGGGAACGGTCCCGGCGACGAGGTGCGTGGCGCTGCGGTGCAGGGCTTCGCGGCCGGCCAGGCGCATGGTGGACCACCAGTGGGCGCCGACCCGGTCGCGTACCTCGGCCCAGCCGCCGTCCAGGAACTCCTCCTCGGTGTACGCGGCGATACCGCTGCTGCCGGCGGCCCCGGGCACGCGCGGGAGCGGGTCGAGGTTGGCGTCGACCAGGACGAGCCGGGACACCAGGTGCGGGTGCCGGGAGGCCAGGACGATGGCCACGGAGCCGCCCATGCTGTGCGCGATCAGCTCGGCACCGCTGACGTCGGCGGCGGTGAGCGCCGCGGCGAGGGCGTCGGCATGGTCCTCCAGGGTGTAGCCGAAGCCCGTCGGCCGGTCGCTGTGGCCGTGGCCGAGCAGGTCGATCAGAAGGGAGCGGTGCCCGGCGAGGAGCGGGTGGACGGCGGCCTGGGTGAAGTAGGCGGGCGAGGTCGCGCCCAGCCCGTGGACGTAGACACGGACGGGCTCCCGGCCCGGCAGCTCGACCCAGCGGATCCGGTCGCCTTCGGCCGTCACGATGGCGTTGCGCACAGCTTGTTCCCCCCTGAAGTCCTGATGGGTACGGAGAAAGGAGCGTACTCACGGATTCCGAATGAATGCGCTGTTTTCGGGGTTGGTCCGGTCCCGGCGGGCGGTCAGGTTCAGGTGAGGTAGTACTGGTACTTGGCGGTGATGGCGCCGTCGGTCAGCACGAACCTCGCGTTCGACCCGCCGACGTACGGCTCCTGCCGGCAGAAGTAGGTCACCTCGTGCCCGGTCGTGGCGGGCCAGTTCGGGTACGCCTCCTGCCTTTGCACGCACGAGTCCGGCGACACGTAAGACCACAGCTGCGCCTCGGTCATCCCCGACTTCACCTGGTTGAACTGGGCGAGAGTGATAGACGGTGTCTTCGGCTCGTACAGGAACTCGTGCTGCTTGCTGTACAGCACGCCCTTCTTGAACGAGAAGGTGCCGTACGGCGCGTTGTCGGCGGACTTCGTGAAGCACTGGATGTCCGTGCCGTTGTCCGAGCACCAGCCGGCGGACGAACCGGGCTTCGGCGACTGCGGGCCGCCGAGCTGCTGCCACACGTCCGCCTTGCTCGTACCGAACGCCACCGCGGCGTACTTCTCGGCCGTGAAAAATGCCTCGTCCGTACGCGCCTCGGCCCCCGTGGCACCGGCGAGCACCGTGCCGAGCGCCGCAGCGCTCACCGCCGCGCTCGCCACCGCCGTCCGTAAGTTCCGCGCCGCCCTCGCTGTCGTCCGCATCCCGCGTCCTCCCTCTCCCCGCGCCCGCCGGCGATCCCCTTTGACCACCGGCCCGGTCATGGTGGCGGGCGCTGCTCTTCCGGGGATCTCCGCCACCACTCGAACAGCGGCGGCAGGCGGCGGCGACGGCAGCGCCGGCAGGGAACAGCGGGCGGTCAGCCGAGGACGGTGTCGACGTCCACCGCCTCCAGATGCCGGGGGTCGAGGATCCGTGAGCCGGCCGGGGCCCGCCGGGACAGTTCCCGGGCCGCCGGGGAGCCGACCGGCGTGGACCCGGTCACGGCGAGGCCGAGCGGGGTGGTCAGGTCGTCGTGGTGGGTGGGGATCAGCAGGGGCGGATGGCCCGTGGCGTGCAGCAGCCGCTCGACATAGCGGTGGACGGCCGCGTGGGACGTCATCGGGACCAGCGCGATGTCCGGCCGGATGCCGGACAGTTCGCGCTCCACGAAGTTGCCCGCGCCCATGAGCAGGATGCGCGGGCCGCCGTCGACGGACACCTGGAAGGCGAGGGTGTCGCCCTCGACGAGGTCGCCGAGGGCGTCCGGGCGGCGGTCCGGCGCCGCGATCAGCCGGCCGGGGGCGAAGTAGCCGTGGTCGGGGAACTGGCTGTGCAAACTGCGGAAGACCTCGACCGTGTAGCCGTCGAACTGCAGGTATTCGCCGCCGGTGACCTGGATGACGTCGGCGACCCGGGTGGGCGGGGTGCCGAGGGCGGTGAGCAGATGGCGGACGGTCTCGTCGCAGACGGTACGGATCCGGGCCCGCCGCCAGTCCGGGCGGGCCAGCAGCTGCGGGACGTCCGCCAGGTGGTCGAAGTGGCCGTGGCTGACGAGGACGAGTTCGGGCGGGCCGGCCAGATGGACGTCGGCCACCCGTTCCACCACGGCCCGGTCCTGCCGCAGCGGGAGCCGGGGGTCGAGCCCGCCCGAGCGGTCCCAGCAGGGCATCCGGCTCAGATACGGGTCGAAGAGAATGCTGCGGTCGCCGCCGATGACGATCTCCCAGCCGGCGACGCCGAGCCAGCGCAGCCGGACGGGGGTGGAGAAGGGGCCGCCGCGTCCCGTCGCCGGGGGCGCGGCGGCCCCCGTCCCGGCCACGGTGGCACCCGAGGCCGCGAGAACTCCCTTGAGCACCGACCGCCGGCCGGCCGGCCGCGTACCCCGGGCCCCGGAAACAGGACCGGGCCCCGGGCCAGGGCCGGATCCCGGACCGGGCCCGGGACCTCCCTGTCGTGCCGCTTGCCGTACCGCTTGTACCGCTTGCCGTGCTGTTTCCCGTGTCTGCCGTCCGGCCACCGCCGCCGCCCTCGCCTTGCCTGATGATCGTCTCGAACCAGGGCGAACGTAAGGGAGGAGACGGGACGGACGGCCCGTTTCACGCCATCCGGACGCCGGGTCAATAGCCCCCGGGGATGGCGGTACGGAGGAAACGTTCGTCCTGGCGCAGGATGGCCTGCATCACCTTGGTCATCGGGGCGCCGGGGTTGATCCCGATCTGCTCGCGCAGCAGCTTCTTCGCCTGGTGGAAGACCTGGACGGCGTCGGCCTGGCGGCCCTCCGCGTAATAGGCCTTCATGAGGTCGGCGTAGAGGTCCTCGCGGAAGGGATCGCGGTGGATCAGCCCGTTGAGGCGGCTGATCGCCTGGGTGAACCGCCCGAGGCCGAGGTCGGTCTGGGCGTACAGCTCGACCGCCGAGGTCCGTTCCTCCTCCAGCACCTCGGCCTGGAGCCGGAGCCGCGAGGAGGTGACGTCGGCGAGGGCCGGGCCCCGCCAGAGGGCGAGCCCGGTGTCGAGCCGTTGGGCCGCTTCGTGGTGCTTGCCCCGCAGATGGAGTTCGCGCGCGGTGCGCACGAGATCGCGGAATATGAAGAGGTCGATGGCTTCCAGGGGCGCTCTCAGTTCGTAGCCCCGGTCGTGCGAGCCGAGGACGTCGCGGGGCAGGCCGGCCTGGGTGAGCACCTTGCGGATCATCCAGGCCGAGGTCTGGAGCTGGCCGGAGACGGTGAGCGGCGGCTCGCCGTCCCAGGAGTCCTCGCTGATCGTCTCCTTGGAGACGACCTGCCCGGCGCGCAGCGCCACGGAAGCGAGGAATCGTCGCTGTCGCTGTCCCTGCATCGGGACCGGTAGGCCGTCCTGGACCAGGGCCACGGGGCCGAGGAGCCGGATCGTCACGTTGTTCCAAGAACTCATGCGAATGTCTCCCGTCGGGGGTGTGCCGTGCCCAGAGGGGGAGTCGGGGCACGGCAGGGGAGTGTTTCTGGAGCAACTGCTGCTGACTGTCGTCCAGTCGTACGCAGGTCGTGCCGGTCTGGTGCGAGAAGTGGTGCCTGGGGTGGTGCCTGGGATGGTGCCTGGGATGGTGCCGGGAGCGGCACCGGAAGTGACACCGGAAGTGGCACCAGGAGTCGTGGCACCGGGAGTGATGGCGCCGGGGGAAGGGCGCCAGGGGTGGTGGTGCCTTGGCGAATGGTGCCGGAAGAGAGGGCGGAGGAGAGGGCAGGACGAGGGAAGCGGGCGGGAAAGGAAGGGCGGGAAGGGGGAGCGGGCGGAAGGGAGAGGGGGGAGCCCGGGAAGGGGCAGGGGGCGCTGCCGTGCCCCGGTCGGGCCGGGGCCGTACGGCGGAAGAGATTCGTCCGGATATCACCCCGTCAGGTTCTGCAGGAACTTCGCCGCGATGGGGCCGGCGTCCCGGCCACCGGAGCCGCCGTCCTCCAGCAGCACCGACCAGGCGAGTTCGCGGTCGCCCTGGTAGCCGATCATCCAGGCGTGGGTACGGGGCGGGGTCTCGGAGCCGAACTCGGCCGTGCCCGTCTTGGCGTGCGGTTCGCCGGACAGACCGCGCAGGGCCTTGCCCGCGCCCTCGGTGACCGTCGCGCGCATCATGTCGCGCAGGGAGTCGAGGACCCCCTGCTCCAGCCGGGTGGGCGCCTCGTACCGCTTCTTCACGGCGTCCGGCACGAGGACCGGCTGCTGGAAAGTGCCCTGCTTCACGGTGGCCGCGATGGAGGCCATCACCAGCGGGGACGCCTCGACGCGCGCCTGTCCGATGGTGCTGGCGGCCTTGTCGTTGTCGCTGGTGGAGACGGGGACGCTGCCGTCGTACGTGATGGTGCCGACGTCCCAGTTCCCGCCGATGCCGTAGGCCGCGGCGGCGTCGTGGAGACCCTCCTTGGGCAGCTTGGCGCGGGAGTTGACGAAGAAGGTGTTGCAGGAGTGGGCGAAGCTGTCCCGGAAGGTGGAGCCCGCGGGCAGCACGAACTGGTCCTGGTTCTCGAACTGCTGTCCGTTGACGTGGGCGAACTTGGGGCAGTCCGCGCGGTCGGACGGCTTCATGCCCTCCTGGAGCAGGGCGGTCGCGGTCACCACCTTGAAGGTGGAGCCGGGCGGGTAGCGGCCCTCCAGGGCGCGGTTCATCCCGCCGGGCCGGTTCGCGGCCGCGAGGATGTGCCCGTTGGAGGGGTCGATCGCGACGATGGCCGCGTTCTTCTCCACGCCTTCCAGAGCGGCGGCGGCCGCTTCCTGCACCCGGGGGTCGATGGTCGTACGGACCGGGGTGCCCTTCGCCTCGCCCTTCCCGGTCAGGTTCTTGACCACCGAGCCGGAGTTGCGGTCCACCACGACGACCGACTTGGCGTGGCCCGCGCCGCCGGAGAGCTGCTTGTCGTAGCGCCCCTCCAGTCCGGAGACGCCCTTGCCGCTCTTGGGATCGACGACCCCGACGACGGATCCGGCGCGCAGTTCCTCGCCGTTGGCGTCCAGGATCGCGGCCCGCTCCTGGGACTTGAGGGCGAGGGTCTGTCCCGGGACCATCGCCGGATTGATCATGGAGGTATTGAATTCCACCTGCCACTTCCCGCCCGCCTGCTGATCACCGGCGGCCCCGGAGCCCTTGGTTCCCTTCGCTTCGAGGACGGTGGCCTTCGACTTCCAGGAGTAGTCGCCGGCCCCCGGAATGGTCATTTTCACGGTAAACGGAATGGTGATTCCCGCTTCCGCTTTCCGCTCCCCTTGGCCGGCCTCGATCAGCGTCTTCGACGGCTTGAGGTTGGTCATCACGGATTTGATCAAGGACTCGGCATTGTCCGGGGTGTCGGTGAGCGATCCGGCCCGCTTGGCGTCACCCGCCGCCCAGGCGTCGAGGAAGGTGGTCAGCGCTTTCGTCGCCTCCTCCACCTCGGGGTCGCCCGAGCCGCCGTCACCGCCGGTCAGGGTGGTGTATCCCCAGTAACCGCCGCCGCCCAGGACGGCGAGCGCCACGACGGTCCCGACGGCCAGGGGGCCGCGGGAACGCCGGCGACGGGAGGGCGATAAATCGCCTGGACTGCGAGAGTGCGTCATGTGTCCGAGGTTAAACAGCTTCCCTCCTCGCGCCACACCTCACGTGCCGATCAGGACATCTGTTCGCGTTGGGGAAAAAGGAGACGGACAAACTCGACAAACCATGCCGAGGTTTACGCGGAGGGTCATGATTCAAACAACTCCCCCACCCGGCGAACCCCTTCGGGACCCCTACACCACGTCAAAGGCGGACACACAACTGGCCGAGAAACGGGGTAGGCAGGCGAGAAATATCGCCCCTTACAGGTTCCGATCAGGCCAAGATCTGTCCTGATCGGAACCCGGATGGGATACCCGGTAAAAGGTTCCGTTTAGCGGACCTGGAATCCGTGTCCGCCGGACCGCCCCGCGCACCCCTCGGACGAACCGCCTGTTCCCGGCCCCGGGCGCGCCCTTCCCCGGTCCGCCGTTCGCCGGCAATTGGACCGCCGTTCACCTCCGGGACCGCTCTCGCGCGAGGGCTCCGGCGGCCCTCTGCTCTCGCCCCTCTCTCCGCTTCCTCCCGCCGATACATCCGGGAGAGTCCGAGAAGAGAAGGCCCGGTCAGGGTTGCGGCACCGCACACCCGACGGACTGTCTGGAGACGCCCATGTCCCGAGTTTCGACCGGCCCCGGCACCGAGCCCACCGCCGCCCACGCGCTGCTTTCCCGGCTGCGCGACCACGGCGTGGACACGGTGTTCGGAGTCGTGGGCCGCGAGGCCGCGTCGATCCTCTTCGACGAGGTCGAGGGAATCGACTTCGTCCTCACCCGGCACGAGTTCACGGCCGGCGTCGCCGCCGACGTGCTCGCCCGTATCACCGGCCGTCCCCAGGCCTGCTGGGCCACCCTCGGCCCCGGCATGACCAACCTCTCCACCGGCATCGCCACCTCCATGCTGGACCGCTCGCCCGTCATCGCGCTGGCCGCCCAGTCGGAGTCGCACGACATCTTCCCGAACGACACCCACCAGTGCCTCGACTCGGTGTCGATCATCGCGCCGATGGCGAAGTACGCCGTGGAGCTCCAGCGTCCGCACGAGATCACCGACCTGGTGGACTCCGCGGTGAGCGCCTCGATGACCGAGCCGGTCGGTCCCTCGTTCATCTCGCTCCCCGTCGACCTGCTCGGCTCCGCCGAGGGCATCGACACCTCGGTGCCCAACCCGCCGGCCCGCACCCCCGCCAAGCCGGTCGGCGCGATGGCCGACGGCTGGCAGCAGGCCGCCGACGAGGCCGCCGAGCTGCTGGCGGGTGCCGAGCACCCCGTCCTGGTGGTCGGCGCCGCCGCCATCCGCTCCGGCGCGGTGCCCGCGCTGCGCGCCCTGGCCGAGCGGCTGAACATCCCGGTCATCACCACCTACATCGCCAAGGGCGTCCTGCCGCACGGCCACGAGCTGAACTACGGCGCCGTCACCGGCTACATGGACGGCATCCTCGACTTCCCGGCCCTCGACACCCTCTTCGCCCCGGTGGACCTCGTCCTCACGGTCGGCTACGACTACGCCGAGGACCTGCGGCCGTCGATGTGGCAGAAGGGCGGCGCGAAGAAGACCGTCCGCGTCTCCCCCACCCCCAACCCGATCCCGCGCGTGTACCGGCCGGACGTGGACGTCGTCACCGACGTGCTGGCGTTCGTCGAGCACCTCGACGCGGCGACGTCCACCGTCGCGGCCAAGGACCGGCACGACATCACCCCGCTGCGCGAGCGGGTCGCGGAGTTCCTCGCCGACCCGGAGAACTACGACGACGGCATGCGCGTGCACCAGGTCATCGACGCGATGAACACCGTCATGGAGGAGGCCGCGGAGCCCGGCGAGGGCACGATCGTCTCCGACATCGGCTTCTTCCGTCACTACGGCGTGCTGTTCGCCCGCGCCGACCAGCCCTTCGGCTTCCTCACCTCGGCCGGCTGCTCCAGCTTCGGCTACGGCATCCCGGCCGCGATGGGCGCCCAGATGGCCCGCCCGGGCCAGCCGACCTTCCTCATCGCGGGCGACGGCGGCTTCCACTCCAACAGCGCCGACCTGGAGACCATCGCCCGGCTCGGCCTGCCCATCGTGACGGTCGTCGTCAACAACGACACCAACGGTCTGATCGAGCTCTACCAGAACATCGGTCACCACCGCAGCCACGACCCGGCCGTGAAGTTCACCGGGGTCGACTTCGTCGCGCTCGCCGAGGCGAACGGCGTCGACGCGACCCGCGCGACCGACCGCCAGGAGCTGCTCGCCGCGCTGCGCAAGGGTGCGGAGCTCGGCCGTCCGTTCCTCATCGAGGTCCCGGTCAACTACGACTTCCAGCCGGGCGGCTTCGGCGCCCTGAGCATCTGAGCATGAGGACGCCGGGTTTCCCGGCTGCCGTCGGTTTCCTGGCCTCCGTCCGCTTCGGCGGCGGGGGCCGGGTTCCCGGCGCGGCGTTCGCCGCCCTCGGCAGCCGTACCGACATCGATGTCCTCCCGTCGTCGGGGCCGTCCCCGGAGGGGTCGTCCCCCGCCGGATCGTCCCCCACCGGACCGTCCCCCGCCGGTTCGGCCCCGGACGGATCGGCCCCCGCCGGATCCCCGGACGGGCCGGCCCTGACCGCGACCCTGGTGCACCACCCGGACGTCGCGCCCGAAGGCGCGCTCGCGCGGGACGAGCGCACCGCCACCGCCGTCCTGCTGGCCGGCGAGCTGTACGACCGCGCCGCGCTGCGCTCCGTACTGCCGGCCTCCGAGCCGGTGCCGGAGACCGACGCGGCCCTGCTCCTGGCCCTGCTGCGCCGCTACGGTCCGCACGCGTTCCGGCTGCTCAACGGGCGCTTCGCGGCCGTCGTCAAAGCCGGGACCGGCGCGGACGCGCGGGTGCTGCTGGCCACCGACCACGCGGGCTCGGTGCCGCTCTACGCGCGCGTGGCGCCCGGTGAGGTCACCGCCGCCACCGAGGCCAAGACCCTGGCCCCGGGCGCCGGGAACCCTGCGGCGCCGGGTCTTCCGCTGCCCGAGGGACGTCCGGTTCCGGGCCTCCCGTACGTCCACCAGGTCCCGGCGGGCACCTGGTGGGAGATCCGCCCCGAGTCCGGGGACCTCACGGCCCACCGCACCTGGGAGCCCGCCCACTCCCGGCGGATCGTGCCGGAGGAGGAGGCGGTGGCGGCCGTACGCGCCGCCCTGGAGAAGGCGGTCGCCACCCGCGTCACCGACGGGGACACCCCGCTGGTGGTGCTGTCCGGCGGCATCGACTCCTCCAGCGTCGCGGCCTGCGCGCACAAGGCGGCCGGCACCCTCGACACGGTCTCCATGGGCACCGACACCTCCGACGAGTTCGCCGAGGCCCGTGCCGTGGTCGACCACCTCGGCACCCGGCACCGCGAGATCACCGTGCCGACGGCCGATCTGCTGGCGCAGCTGCCGTACGCGGTGTGGGCGGCGGAGTCGGTGGACCCGGACATCATCGAGTACCTGCTGCCGCTGACCGCGCTCTACCGGGCGCTCGGCGGTCCGCCCCGCCGGATCCTCACCGGGTACGGCGCGGACATCCCGCTCGCGGGCATGCACCGCGAGGACCGGCTGCCCAACCTGGACACGGCGGTGGCCTTCGACATGGCCACCTTCGACGGTCTGAACGAGATGTCCCCGGTGCTGTCCGCGCTCGGTGGCCACTGGACGACCCATCCGTACTGGGACCGCGACGTGCTCGATCTGCTCGTCCCGCTGGAGGCCGGGCTCAAGCGCCGGTACGGGCGGGACAAGTGGGTGCTGCGGGAGGCGCTCGCGGACGCCCTGCCCGAGGAGACCGTCAACCGGCCCAAGCTCGGGGTGCACGAGGGCTCGGGCACCACCTCGTCGTTCTCCCGGCTGCTCGCGGAGCACGGCGTCACCGAGGAGGCCATGCGGGAGACGAAGCGGGCCGTGGTGCGCGAGCTGTTCGAGCTGACCGTGGTCGAGGGCCGGCATCCGTCCGAGGTGAGCACCGCCGACGCGGTGCGGGCCGTGGTCGGCCGGGCCGGCCGGGACAGCGAGGGCAGCCGGGACAGCGAGGGCAGCCAGGCCGGGCGGGAGACGCCATGACGGCATATGCCATCCCGGCCCCGGCCCCGGCCCCGGCTCCGGCTCCGGCCCTCGCACCCGAAGCCACTTCCATCCGCCACTCCATCCTGCCGACCGAGAAGGGGAGCTGACCGTGGAGCGCATCGACTCGCACGTCTCACCCCGCTACGCCCAGATCCCCACCTTCATGCGGCTGCCCCATGAGCCGGACCCGCGCGGCTACGACGTGGTGGTCATCGGCGCCCCGTACGACGGCGGCACCAGCTACCGTCCGGGCGCCCGGTTCGGCCCGAGGGCGATCCGGGGCGAGTCGGGGCTGATCCACGGCGTCGGCATCGACCGGGGCCCCGGCACCTTCGACCTGATCAACTGTGTCGACGCCGGGGACATGGACCTCACCCCGTTCGACATGAACATCGCGATCGACACCGCCCAGCGGCACCTGTCCGAGCTGCTGAAGGCCAACGCGGCCTTCCTGATGCTGGGCGGCGACCACTCGCTGACGGTGGCCGCGCTGCGCGCGGTCGCCGAACAGCACGGCCCGGTGGCGGTGGTGCACCTGGACGCGCACTCCGACACCAACCCGGCGTTCTACGGCGGACGTTACCACCACGGCACTCCGTTCCGGCACGGCATCGACGAGAAGCTGATCGATCCCCAGGCGATGGTGCAGATCGGCATCCGCGGCCACAACCCGAAGCCGGACTCGCTCGACTACGCCCGGGGCCACGGCGTCCGGGTCGTAACCACCGACGAGTTCGGGGAGCTGGGCGTGCGCGGGACCGCCGAACTGATCCGGGAACGGGTCGAGGGCCGGCCGGTGTACGTCTCCGTCGACGTGGATGTCCTCGACCCGGCCTTCGCCCCCGGCACCGGCACCCCCTGCCCGGGCGGGCTCAGCTCCCGCGAGGTGCTCGGGCTGCTGCGCTGCGTCGGCGACCTCAAACCGGTCGGCTTCGACGTCATGGAGGTGTCCCCGCTCTACGACCACGCCGGGATCACCTCGGTCGTCGCGACCGAAATCGGCGCGGAGCTGCTCTACCAGTACGCCCGCGCCCACCGCATCCAGAAGTAAGGAGACCCGACGTCATGGCTTCTCCGGTCATCGACTGCACCCCCTTCGGGAAGGAGTTGCGCGCGCTCGCGAGCCGGCTCCCCCGGGTGCCGCGCGAGGATCTGTACGGCTTCCTGGAGGAGGCGAAGACCCTGGCCGCTGAGCTGCCGGGGGAGATCGCCGACGCCCTCGACTCGTTCAACGCCCAGGGCAACCACGACGGTTACCTGCTGCTGCGCGGGCTGCCGGTGGACGACTCCGAGCTGCCCGTCACCCCGACCTCGACGCCCGCCCCGCTCGACCGCCCCCTGCTGGTGATGGAGGCGATGCTGGCGCTGGCCGGCCGCCGCCTCGGGCTGCACACCGGCTACCAGGAGCTGCGCTCCGGCACGGTCTACCACGACGTGTACCCGTCGCCCGGCGCGCACTACCTGTCCTCGGAGACCTCCGAGACCACGCTGGAGTTCCACACGGAGATGGCGTACCACGTCCTCCAGCCGAACTACGTGATGCTGTCCTGCTCGCGGGCGGACCACGAGCGCCGGGCCGAGACGCAGGTCGGCTCGGTCCGCAAGGCGCTCGAACTGCTCGACGAGGCGACCCGGGCACGGCTGCACGAGCGGCCCATGCCGTGCTGCGTGGACGTGGCCTTCCGCGGCGGGATACCGGACCCGGGTGCGATCGCCCTGGTCAAGCCGCTGTACGGGCCCGCGGAGGACCCGTACCTGGGGTACGACCGCGAGCTGCTCGCGCCGGACGACCCGCGTGACCAGGAGGCCGTGGCCGCCCTGTCGAAGGCGCTGGACGACGTGACGACCTCGGTCAAGCTCACCCCGGGCGACCTGCTGATCATCGACAACTTCCGTACCACGCACGCGCGGACGCCGTTCACCCCGCGCTGGGACGGCAAGGACCGATGGCTGCACCGGGTCTACATCCGCACCGACCGCAACGGTCAGCTGTCCGGTGGCGAGCGGGCGGGCGACGTGGTCTCCTTCTCGCCGCGCCGGTAGTCGTACCGGAGGCCGTACCGGTAGTCGTACCGGAAGTCGCACCGGAAGTCGCACCAAAAATCGTGACGGGAGCTTGAACAGGGGCCGCCCCAGGGCCCCTTCACGACTCCCGACGCCCGCGCCCCGCCACCTTTTCGGGTGGCGGGGCGTTTGCGCGGGGTGCTGCATGAATATACTGACTTACTGAAAGTGATGCATCCTGGGGTGACGACCGGCCCCGCCGGCCACCCCCTGTCGCCCGCAGCCGCCCCCGCTCGACAGGAGACGCCACATGTCCGACACCACTTCCCGCGAACCGCGCGGTTTCGTCGTCCACACGGCTCCCGCCGGCCTCGCCGACGACGGCCGGGACGACTTCACCGTGCTCGCCTCCACCGTCCCGGCCACCGTGAGCGCGGTCTTCACCCGTTCCCGTTTCGCCGGCCCCAGCGTGGTGCTGAGCCGCGCCGCCGCGGCCGACGGACAGGCCCGCGGCGTCGTCGTGCTCGCCCGCAACGCCAATGTCGCCACCGGGCGCCAGGGCGAGGCCGACGCGCGCGAGGTGCGCGAGTCCGTCGCCCGCACCCTCGGCGTCCCCGAGGACGAACTCCTCATCGCCTCCACGGGAGTGATCGGCCGTCAGTACCCGATGGAGAAGGTCCGGGAGCACCTCAAGTCGCTCGCGCTCCCCTTCCCGGACGGCGGCTTCGAGCGGGCGGCGCGCGCCATCATGACCACCGACACCCGCCACAAGGTCGTCCGGGTGCGGGTCGGCGAGGCCACCCTCGTCGGCATCGCCAAGGGCGTCGGGATGATGGAGCCCGACATGGCGACGCTCCTGACCTTCTTCGCCACCGACGCCCGGCTGGACCCGGCGGAGCAGGACCGGATCTTCCGGCGGGTGATGGACCGGACGTTCAACGCGGTCAGCATCGACACCGACACCTCCACCAGCGACACGGCGGCGCTGTTCGCCAACGGGCTGGCCGGCGACGTCGACCCGGAGGCGTTCGAGGAGGCCCTGCACACCGCCGCGCTCGCCCTGGTGAAGGACATCGCGAGCGACGGCGAGGGCGCCACCAAGCTCATCGAGGTGCGGGTCACCGGCGCCCGCGACACCGCCCAGGCCAAGCGGGTCGGCAAGACGGTCGTCAACTCCCCGCTGGTGAAGACCGCGGTGCACGGCTGCGACCCCAACTGGGGCCGGGTCGCCATGGCGATCGGCAAGTGCTCCGACGACACCGACATCGACCAGGACCGGGTCGCGATCCGCTTCGGCGACGTCGAGGTCTACCCGGAGCCCGCCCCGGAGGCGTACGGCGAGGGTGGCACTGCCGGCGAGGGGACGGAGGAGGCGCTGCTGGCCGCCGTCACCGCGCATCTGCGCGGCGACGAGGTGGTCATCGGCATCGACCTGGGCATCGCGGACGGCGCGTTCACCGTCTACGGCTGCGATCTGACCGAGGGGTACGTGCGGCTCAACTCCGAGTACACGACCTGAGGTTCACGGAGGCCGGGGCGGTGAGGTGAGGGCCTGAGCGGTACGGCGCGGGCCCGGACGCCCCGGACGCCCCAGCCGCCCCGGGTGGGCATATGCCTGCCCGGGGCGGCTTCGTACGACCGCGTACGGCCGCTCCGTACGCCCCCGCCGTACGACCGTCACGGCATATGCCAACCCGCGCCGGGCCCGTACGACCGCCCCCGCCGGATATGCCGAGCGGCGCCCGGCTATGCGTACGCCCTCCCGGTCCGCCCCGCGCCGCCGCCCGCCCCCGGAGCATGGGACCGACGGCATCCGCGACGAGGGCTGGAGGACCATGGAGACCGATCGGTCGATGACCGCGGACGAGGGATTCGACGCCGCCGTACGGGGCGTGGCCGGGCCGACCGACACGCCGGGCGGCACACTCCGGCTGGTCCGTACGGACGACTTCGACTCCCTGGACCCCGGCAACACCTACTACGCGTACACCTGGAACTTCCTCCGGCTCGTCGGCCGGACCCTGGTCACCTTCGACACCGCGCCGGGCAAGGCGGGCCAGCGGCTCGTGCCCGACCTCGCCGAAGCGCTGGGCGAGTCCTCCGAGGGGGGCCGGGTGTGGACGTACCGGCTGCGCCCCGGCCTGCGTTACGAGGACGGCACCCCGGTCACCTCGGCCGACGTCAAGTACGCCATCGCCCGCAGCAATTACGGCACCGACGTGCTGGGCGCCGGGCCCACCTACTTCCGGCATCTGCTCGGCACCGACTACGGCGGCCCCTGGCGGGAGCCGGACGCCGACGGACCGGTGACCCTTCAGACCCCCGACGAGCACACCCTGGTCTTCCGGCTGAAGGAGCCCTTCGCCGGTCTCGACCTGCTCGCGACCATGCCGTCGACCACCCCGGTGCCGCGCGGCCGGGACACCGGCGCCGCCTACCGGCTCGCCCCCGTGGCCACCGGCCCCTACCGGGTCGCCTCCTACACCCGCGGCGAACTCTGCGTCCTCGAACCCAACCCGCACTGGGACCCGGCGACCGACCCGGTCCGGGTCCGGCGGGCCGAGCGGATCGAGGTGCACCTCGGCAAGGACCCGCACGAGGTCGACCGGATGCTGCTGGCCGGCGAGGCCCATATCGACCTGGCCGGCTTCGGCGTCCAGCCCTCCACCCAGGAGCGGATCCTCGCCGACCCGGCGCTGCGCGCCCAGGCCGACAACCCGCTCACCGGCTTCACCTGGATCTACTGCCTGTCGAGCCGCATCGCGCCGTTCGACAACGTGCACGCGCGCCGCGCCGTCCAGTTCGCCACCGACAAGGCGGCCATGCAGCTCGCCTACGGCGGCCCGGTGGGCGGCGACGTCGCGACGACGCTGCTGCCGCCGACCCTCGACGGTCACCGGCCCTTCGACCGCTACCCGGTCGGCCCCGACGCCACCGGCGATCTGGACGCCGCCCGCGCCGAACTGAAGGCGGCCGGGATGCCGGACGGCTTCCGGACGAAGATCGCGGCCCGCAAGGACCGGCTCAAGGAGTACCGGGCCGCCGAGGCGCTGGCCGCCGGCCTCGCCCGGGTCGGCATCGAGGCCGAGGTGCTCGACTTCCCGTCGGGCGACTACTTCGACCGCTACGGCGGCTGCCCCGCGTACCTGCGCGACCACGGCATCGGGATCGTCATGTTCGGCTGGGGCGCCGACTTCCCCGACGGCTACGGCTTCCTCCAGCAGATCGTCGACGGACGGGCGATCAAGGAGCGCGGCAACCAGAACATGGGCGAGCTGGACGACCCGGAGATCAACGCGCTGCTCGACGAGGGCGCGACCTGCGCCGACCCGGTGCGACGCGCGGAGATCTGGCACCAGGTCGACCGGCTCACCATGGAGCACGCGGTCATCGTGCCGTACCTCTACCCGCGTTCCCTGCTCTACCGGCACCCGGGCGCGAGCAACGTCTACGTCACCGGCTCCTTCGGGATGTACGACTACGTGGCGCTGGGCGCGAGCTGAGCACCCGCCGCCGGCCGGCCCCGGCCCACGGGCCGGCCGGCGCGGGGCAGCGCCGGACCGGCGGCGCCGCGGCAGGAGACGGCGGCCTCGCGCAGATCGGCCTCGTATCCGTCGAGCAGGCGCAGGAAGCGGCGGGTGGGGCCGGTCAGGCTGGTGCCCCGGGGGCTGCGCAGGAGCAGCCGAGCGCCGAGCGCCTGTTCCAGGCGGTGGATGCGGCGGGTCAGGGCGGACTGGCTGATGGACAGCACGGCGGCCGCCCGGTTGATGCTGCCGTGCCGGGCCACCGCGCGCAGGAGATGCAGATCCTCGATGTCGAGCTGACGCCCGGTGACGGGGGCGGAGGCAGAGGCAGAGGCAGAGGCGGAAGAGGAGGCGAGGACGGAGGCGGGGCCTGTGGCGGGGACGAGGCTGTGAAGAGCGTCGGACCCCGCCTCGGCTCTCGCACCGGGTCTCGCACCGGGTCTTCCCCCGGCTCCGGCCGCCGCCGGATCGGCGTGTCTGCGGGTCTGCTCCGTGTGCCAGTCCGCCCACCAGGGGTCGGCGAGCAGATCGCGCTGACGGGCCGCGAACCGGCGCAGATGCCCCCGGGCGATCAGCGCGGCCAGCCGGCCGGCCAGCTCCGGCGGGACGACCGACGGATCGACGAGCAGGCTCGCCGTACGGCTCGGGCGCTCGACGAGCGAACGCCGCACCAGCCAGGAGGCGTGCACGGCCGGATGGGTGGGGGAGCCGAGCCCGACGGCGTCACCGCGGCCCAGGATGCCGCGGGCCACCGAGGCGTCGGCGACCTGGAGCCGCGCGGGCGCCGGCAGACCGGCCGCGTGGAAGATCCGGGCCACCAGGGCCTCCGAGCCGGGCCCGGACTCCGACACCCATGCCTCGTCGCGCAGTTCGGCGAGCGAGAGCACCGGCCGGGCGGCCAGCGGATGGTCCTCCGGCAGGATCACCCACAGCGGGTCGTCGAGGACGTGCTGGGCGCGCGTCGGCCGTTCCAGCGCGTGGCGCGGCGCCTCGGCGCCGCCGGTGCTCCAGGTGTACGCCGCGTCGGCGAGGTAGTCCGCGAGCTGGCCCGCGACCCGGTGCGGCTCCTCGCGGCGGACCGAGAGCAGCAGCCCGAGCGCGGTCGCGGCCTCCTCCACCATCTCCTCCAGGAGCGGTGTGGTGGTCGCGAGGGAGAGGATCTCCGGGGCGACGACGGCCTCGGTGCCGTGGCCGAGGAGCTGGGTCCGCGCGGCATGGTCGATCCGGCGGAAGAAACGGCGTCCGGCGACCAGCATCCGCGAACCCGCCGACGTCAGCCGGGCGGTGTGCCGGCCGCGCAGGGTGAGCGTGGCACCGACGGCCCGGTCGAGCCGTTCGAGGCGGCGGTCCACGGTGCCGTGCCGGGCCCCGGCGTGCCGGGCGACCTCCGTGAGGTCCCCGTACTGTCCCACCGCGGCCAGCAACGACAGGTCGGTCCGGCTGAACGACACCGGGAATTCCGTTCCGTCGGCGACCTGTATCCACTCCACCCCGAGAGACAATTTCGAATCCCTTTTCTTCGAAGAATGACCGCCGCCGAATTGCTTTTGCTTTTGACCTTGCCTTTTACCGGTCCGGAATGACGGAGCCGATCATAGGCAGGGGGTTCTCTTCTGGCGCTCCTCGCCGAGGGGTACCGAGAGCGCGCGGAGATCGGGCCGATAGCGCGTCGGACCGGCCGGATCCGACCACCTGGGCCCGGACGGGCCCGGCCCGTCCGGTTCGCTCGGGATGGGCCGGGTTTGCTCGCCGGGGCCTGGGGCCCGGGGCGCCTGGGGTCGGGGGCCTGGCCCTTGCCGGTCGTGCCCGGCCGGTCGACCGGTCGGCTGGAACCGGATCTCCCGCCGCCCCGCGTACGGCCTTTCCGGTTTCCGACGGCGTCGGAGCATCAGAGCACCAGGAAATACGAAGCGGACGGCCCCCTGAGGTTTTCCGGTTATGACCGTCCCCGCCTGGTTATGCGACCGGCCGCCGGGCCCGGCCACGGCCCGCGCCGGTCCGGCAGATTGGCCGTGCCCGGGCGCGACACAGAACCGCACCGCACCGCACCACCACCCACGACAAGGAGCGCTGATGCAGGACGTTGCCGGTTCCCACCCCCCTGCGGCCCACCCGTCCGACCAGGCCCGCACGGCGCTCGCCACCGACCGCTCCCCCCTGGGCGAAGCGGCCCGCTGGGCCGTGGACCTGCTGACGGCCCCCGCCCCGCCCGCCGAGGACGCGGTCGCCGCGCGCTTCGTACCCCCCACCCCCGGCCGTACAGCGCGCGACTTCCTCGTACGGCTCCGGGAGTGGCGGGAGCAGGGGCCGTTCACGGTCGAGGCGTACGAGCCCGTCGCCCACAAGGCCTGGATCGTCCTCGCCGGTGCCGGCGGCGCCCGCCACACCCTGTCGCTGACCCTGGACTCCACCGGCCTCGTCCGGCTGTTCACCCTCCGGCCCGAGACCGTGATCCCGTACGTGGGCACCTGGGCCGAGGTGGAGGACGCGCTGCGCACCCCCGGCGTCCAACACTCCGTACTCGCGGCGCGGCTCACCCCCGCCGGACCCGACGGACCCGCCGGACCCGACGGACCCGGCAGCCCCGACGGACCCGCCGACCCCGAGATACTCCACGAGTCGGCCGCCGGCCTGCCGATGCCCACCGGCTCGGCGTACAAGCTCTTCCTCCTGCGCGCGCTCCTGGGGGCCGTCGAGGAGGGCCGGGTGAGCTGGGACGACGAGGTCGTCGTCCGCCCCGAGTCGCGCAGCCTGCCCACCGGCGACATGCAGGAACTGCCCGACGGGACACGGGTGTCGGTCCGCGAGACCGCGACCAAGATGATCGCGATCAGCGACAACACCGCCGCCGACCTGATCGTGGGACTGCTGGGCCGTAAGGCCGTGGAGGACTCGCTGGCGGACGCCGGGCACCACGATCCCGCCCTCCTGCGCCCCTTCCTGACCAGCCGCGAGTTCTTCGAGCTGGGCTGGGGCGACCCGGCGCGGCTCGCCGAGTGGGCGCGGCGGGACGAGGCCGGACGGCGCGCGCTGCTGCGCGAGATCGACGGACCCCTCACGGTGGGACTGGCCGATCTGGGCGAGACGGTGCACCGGACGGGCCTCGACTGGTTCATGGACGCCCATGACGTCCTGCGGGTCCTCGACGGGCTGCGGCGGGACAGCGCGCGGGACACCACGGGCACCGCGGAGCGGATCCTCACCGCCAACCCCGGGCTGCCGGTGGACCGTGACCGCTGGTCGCGGGTCTACTTCAAAGCCGGTTCCAGCCCAGGCGTGATGATGTACTCCTGGCTCTTCGAGGACGCCGCCGGCGAGGCGTGGGTCCTGGTGCTGCGGCAGTGCGCCGACGAGCAGAAGACGATCGGCGACGGTCTGTTCCTGCGCGGGATCGGCCGGCGGATCGCCGAGTCCGGTCTGCTGTCGGCGGTGACCCGATGAGCGCCCGGGACCGGCTGCTCGCCGTCCTGGTCGCCGTGGTGTGGGGCGTGAACTACCTCGCGGTGCGCGTCGGGCTCGACCACTACCCGCCGGTGTTCATGTCGGCGCTGCGGTTCGTGGTGCTCGCCGTGCCGGTCGTCCTGTTCGTGCCCTGGCCGAAGGTCAAGGTGCGCTGGCTGGTGCTGTACGGACTGGGCTACGGAGTCCTGCAGTTCGGGCTGCTTTTCCTGGCGATGGACCAGGGCATGCCGGCCGGGCAGGCGTCGGTGGTGGTGGAGGCGTCGGCGCCGTTCACCGTGCTGCTCGGACTGCTGCTGGGCGAGCGGGTCACCGGGCGGCAGGTCGTCGGGATCGTGCTCGCCGCGGCCGGCCTGACCGCCATCGCGGTCGAACGCGCCCGGGGCGCCGCGCTGCTGCCGCTGGTGCTGACCCTGCTGGCCGCGCTCGGCTGGGCGCTCGGCAACATCGCGGGCCGCAAGGCCCGGCCCGACCATCCGCTGCGGTTCGCCCTGTGGATGTCGGTGGTGCCGCCGCTGCCGCTGCTCGCGCTCTCCGCGATCCTGGAGGGCCCGACGACCGGCTGGCGGGCGTTCGGTGCCTCGTTCTCCGCCGAGGGGGTGCCCGGCCTGGTGGCGCTGCTGTACGCCGCGCTGGCCGGCTCGGTGGTCGGCGCCGGCATCTGGACGATCCTGCTGAAGCGGTACGAGGCGGGGACGGTCGCCCCGTTCTCCATGCTGGTGCCGGTCGTCGGCGTCGCGGTGTCCTGGATCTTCCTCGACGAACATCTCTCGGCCTCGTCGGCGGTGGCCAGTACGGCGATCGTCGCCGGTGTCCTGGTCGGCAGCACGACCCGCCGCCCGTCCCCGGCCGACCGGGCCGGGGACCCGGCCGGCGAACCGGAGCCGGCCCACGAACCGGCCCCGGCCTCCGACGTCACCGACGCCCCCGACGCTCCCGCCGCCCCCGGTCAGTCCTCCGCGCCCGCGTCCCCGGCCCAGAAGACCCAGCGGTCGTAGGGCTCGAACCCCATCGCCTCGTTGAGCGCGATCATCGGGTGGTTGTCCTCGGCGTTCGCCGTCTCCAGGAACCGCACCTCCGGCTCGTGCCGCAGCACCTGGGCCAGATTGGCCAGCTTCAGGAGCATGCCGAGCCGGTGGCCGCGGTGGTCGCGGTGCACCACCGTCATGCCCTGGAGGGCGTACGCCGGGTTGCCCGTCGTCTTGGACACGCTGGTGTAGCCGGCCAGGACGCCGCTCGCCTCGTGGACCACCCCGGTGTGGTGGGCTCGCCGGCCCCGGCCGATCCGCATCGTCTCGAACTGCCGGGCATAGCTGGTCCGGACGTCCGCCTCGTCCTCGGCCGCGGGCTCGTCACCGAGCGACAGTTCGAGCCGGGACACCTGCACGGCGTACTCGTCCGGGGTCCGGGTCCCCCAGCTGACCAGGGCGTACCCGGCCGGTACGGCGGGCACCCCGGCCGCCAGCGGATCGGTCCGGCCGAGGTCCAGCCACTGGTGCAGACCGGCCGGGATGCCGGAGCGGCGCGCGCCCACGGCGTCGGCGAAGGCGGCGGCCCCCGGGTCCCGCCGCGGACCGGAGGGCAGGCTCTCCACGACCATGCCGGTGAGCGCGGTCCGCCCGTGCTTGCGGGCGAGGCGCACCGCGTGCCCGTACAGCGCCCGGCCGATGCCCCGGCGGCGTACCCCCGGATGGACGATCAGCTGGTCCACCCGGGCCGACGGCGCGCCCTCGGGCAGCGCGAGGCGCAGCGCGCCGACCAGCCGGCCGCCGCTGCGGACCACCCAGTCGTCCAGGAGGGTGGCGGGCGGGGCGAACCGCAGCGAGCCGATCAGGTCGACGTTGCAGGGCGGGGCGGAGCGCGGCCCGGTGGCGGCGGTCACGGCCACCAGGTCGAGCCACTGCCCGGCCGTCTCGTCGTCGGCGGCGCTGAGCGGGACGAACTCCAGGTCGTACGGCGGTTCGTGAGCGGCGTCGTTCATGCGGTGTCCTTCGTGTCTTCGTACGGGGCACGGGGGGTACGGGGGCGCGGAGGTACGGGAATGCGGAGGTGCCGGGATACGGGGCGCGGAGGCCCTACGAGCCGCAGCCGCAGCCGGAACCGGAGCAGCAGCCGCAGCCTGAGTCGGAACCACAGCCGGCACCAGCACCGCAGCCGGACGGCGCCTCGGCGGCGAGGCCCATCGCCTGGATGTCGTACAGCCCGAAGGCCGGGTGGACATAGACGTTGGTGACCCAGGGGTTGCGGAAGTGCAGCGTCTTGTCGTGCACGAGCGGCAGCAGTACGGCGTGGTCCATGACCCGGCGCTCCACCTCCCGCCAGTGGCGGGTGCGTTCGGCGGGGTCGGTGCTGTGCAGGGTCTGGTCGATCAGCCCGTTGACCACGGGGTCGTCGAGTTCGGGCAGGTTCCAGTTGCCGCCGTTGCGCTTGATCTGCCGGCCGTCCACCAAAGGCGCGAGGAAGCCGTACTCGGTGGGGAAGTCCGCGCCCCAGTCGGTGACGATCAGCCCGAGCCCGTGCTCGCGGACCGTGCCGGGGTGTCCGGCGCCGAGCCGGAAGTACGTGGCCACGTCGAGTTCCTTGACGGTCAGCCGGATACCGACCCGGGCCACCGACTCGGCGAGCGCGTCGGCGACCATCCGGAACTTCCCGCGCTGGGTGCCGATCACCGCCTCGAAGCCGTCGGGCATGCCCGCCGCCGCGAGTTCGGCCCGGGCCGCCGCCAGATCGCCGCGCAGATCCGGCCCTGCGGGGTACGGATCGAGGTCCTGGTGCGCGGGCAGCCGAGGCGGGAACAGGGCCGAGGTCAGATCCCCGCCGGTGACGGGGCCGCCTCGGGCCTCCTGGAGCAGGATCCGGTCCGCCGCGTAGTGCACCGCCCTGCGCGCGTGGATGTCGCCGAACGGCGGGATGTGCGGCTGGACGGCGACGAAGTGCAGGAAGCTGGTGCGCGGGTTGTCGGTGTGCGAGCGCAGGACGTCGTCCTTCGCGACCCGGTCCTGGGCGGCGTGCTGGAGCCCCCGGCCCTCCAGGTTGATGTCGAACTCGCCGTCGATCAGGCGGGTGTCCAGCTCGTCGACGTCCACCCCGATGGCGAGCTCCACCCGGTCCGGCAGCGCGGGCCGCAGCGGGTCCGTCGCCCGGTCCCAGTACGGGTTGCGTTCCAGGCTCAGCCGGGAGCCGGGCCGGTGTTCCGCGACCCGGTAGGGCCCGCTGGACAGCGGCGCCTCGCCGTAACGGGCGCCGGTGTCGGCGCGCTCGGGCACCGGGGCGGTGCACGGCTGCGCCATCAGATGGTCGAAGTCGGAGAAGGGCCGGTTCAGCCGGAACACGATCGTGTGCTCGCCGTGTACTTCGACCGACCGCAGCGGCGTGTCGGCGCGGTACGGCCCCGGGTAGGGCCGGTCCGGGTCGTCGAGCAGCGGGACCAGATACGTCGGCCCGCCCGGCAGTACGTCCTGCGCGAAGATCCGCAGGACGGCGTGCCGGATGTCGGCGGCCGTGATCGGGCTGCCGTCGTCGTAACGCAGCCCCGGCCGCAGCCGGTACGTCCAGGTCCGGCCGCCGTCCGCGACCTCGGCCGGGCCCTCGGCGAGGTCCGGGACCGGGACGAGCCCGGCGGGTCCGGGGTCGGTCGGATAGGCCATGAGGGTCCGGTTGAGCATCCGCTGGAGCAGCCACACCCACACGTAGTAGGTACGGGCCGGGTCGAGCGAGTCGACATCGGCGGACGAGACCAGGCGCAGCGTTCCGCCGCGCCGGCCGGACGGATTGACCAGGGCTCCGGTACCGGCGTTCCAGCCGGCACCGGGACCGGAAGTCGGCAGCCCCTGGACGTACGGCAGGCCCGACGCACCCGGTCCACCCGGCACGCTCGGCACACTCGGTGCACTCATCGAGAGGTCCTCTCCAGTCGGAGGAGAAAGGAATGTTCCCGGGCGGCGAGACAGCCGCGCGCGAGCTTGGCCTCGACGCTGCCGATCCCGGCGTGCAGCACGGGCACGCCCTGCTCGGCGGCGGCCTCCATGACCCGGTAGTACAGGACGTCGTAGTAGAGCGGCAGCTTGCCCTGGGCCTCGTAGTCGAAGCCGGCCCGGTGGCCGAACCACTCCTCCCGGCCCCGGGCGCGCGAGCGCAGCACCATGCCGAAGCCGATCGGCACCCCGTCCTTGCGGGCCACCGACACCATCGCGTCGTCGCCCATGACCTCGCCGATCCAGCCGATCATCCCGGCCGAGTGCTCGGGCGAGGCGGGGTTGCCGTACTTCCGCAGCAGATTGCAGTCGAGTTCGCCGAGCCGGGGCACCAGCTCCGGGGTGATCCGCTCGATCCGCGTCTCGATGCCCGCCTCGGCCAGGGCCCGGCGCTCCAGACGCACCCGGCGGCGCCGGTGCTTGCTCATCTCCGCGAGGAACTGCTCCCAGCCGCCGGGCGGCACGGCCAGCCAGGCGTAGTGCGCCGACGGGTGCGAGCGGTAGCCGCGCGCCGCGAGCAGCTCCATCAGGGCGGTGTCGCGTTCGTCGACGTGCGGGAAGCAGACGGTGGCCGCGCCGCGCTCGCGGGCGATCGCCTCCGCCTCCTCGACCAGGGCCGCCATGTCCTCGGGCAGGGCGTCCGAGGCCGTCAGCGGCCGGGTGCGGCCCAGGTGCCGACCGCCGCACACGAGCGACGGCAGCAGCCCCGCCGGGTCGCCGCCGGCGGTGTCCCGGAGCCGGGCGAGCGCCTCCGGCTCCTCCTCCGCGACACCCTTCTCCAGCATCGCGTCGGGGCGGGCGAGCAGCCAGGGCACCGTGTCGTCGGCCCAGGCGGTGACCAGGGCCGCCATCGGCCGGCCGGCCCGGCGGCGGACCAGGAAGTCCATGGTGGTGCCGGAGTTCTTCTCCTGGACGGCGAGCCAGCGCGAGGACTGGAAGAAGTCCTCCGGGCCGGCCAGCTCCGCCCAGCCCGCCGCGTCCAGGGCGGCGGCCCCGGGCACCCGCTCCACCACGGCCCGCGCCCCGGCGGGCACGTCGCCGCTCACGAGCGCCCGGTCCCGGCGGCCCCGGAGCCGTTCTCGGCCCCGCCTTCGCCTTCGCCCCCGGCCCCGGCGGCACGGGCCCCGTTTTCCGCCTCGTCCTCCTCGACCACGAAGTCGAGGTACGCGGCGGCCTTGTCGGCCAGCGCCTGCGCCTCCAGCCGGTCGGGCCCGGTGCAGTAGGTGAAGCCGACGCAGGAGGAGTTGTCCATGCGCTGGAGCAGCTTGTCGCCCTTCTCCACGTGCAGCAGCACCTGCACGCCGGGCACCGCCTCGGCCGCCTCGACACCGTCGACCCGCTTCAGGGTGCCGCGCCGCGCCGGGTAGATCATGCGGACGGCGGCGCCGCCCCGGTGGACGACGGGCTCGATCGGCGGGACCTCGCCGATCGTGAGGAGCCACGCGTCGAGGATGGGACTGCGCCCGGTGACATCGGTGACCAGCATCGTCATACAGCTCGACGGGGTGCGCGGGTTGGCCTCGATGACCCGCCAGCCGCTCTCGGTGCGCCGCACCTCGGTGTGGCAGGGCCCGTGCCGGTAGCCGATCGCCTCCAGGGTCGCGCGGACGACGCCGTACAGCGCCTCGCGCTCCTCGTCGGACAGCGGCACCGGGAAGGTGTGCCCGCACTCGATGTACGCCGGATCGCCGAACAGGTCCTTGGAGGTGACGCCGAAGACATGGGTGTGGCCGTCGACGGTCATCGTCTCGACACTGACCTCGACCCCTTCGACGTACGTCTCCAGGAGCACCTCGCCGGTGCGCGGCTGACCGCGCAGGCTCCGTCTGACCCGGGTCAGCTCCTCGAAGGCCTCGGTCAGCTGCGCCATGTCGTCGACCCGCCGGACGCCGTAGCTGATCGCCTCGGCCGGCGGCTTGGCGATCATCGGGAAGCCGAGCCGCCGGGCGGCCTCGGCCAGCTCGCCGGTGCTGGAGACCAGCATGTGCGGGATGTTGTACGGCACGTCGCCGAGCGCGACCCGCAGCCGGTCCTTGACGTTGGCGGTCTCCACGGCCTCGGGGTCGGGCCCGGGCAGCCCGAGCCGCCGGGCCGCCCGCGCGGCGAGCAGCGTGTGATAGTCCGAGAACGAGGTCAGGCCGTCGACCAGCGGCCGGCCGCCGTCGTCGGTGACGACGGCGAGGACGGCCTCCAGGTCGGTGGTGTCGACGTCGATCACCCGGTCGACGGCCGCCCCCAGGGGGTGGGAGTCCCAGTCGTGGCCGTGGGTGTACCAGCTCCGGTCCCCGGTGAGCAGCCACACCTCCAGACCGTTCTCCCGGGCCTGGTGCAGGCCCAGGACGAAGGGATGGTTCTGCATGTGCTCGACGATCGCTATCCGCTTGCCCGCGAACGTGGCGTAGTCGGCCAGGGGTGTGGTCATCGAACCGCCTCCGAGAATCCCCGCGCAGTCGCTTGAGTCGCTTGAGTGGGACTCAGTTGACCGCGCCGCCCTCCCGGAGGTCACGAAGGAGACGGCGGAGCGCATAGGGGGCGGGCCAGGCGCATAGGAAGAACGGCGCCGCGGGGCGCACGGCGGGTGTCTCACACGGCGACGAGCCGGACCTGTCCTCCGCAGAGCTTGCTCATGTCGTCGGTGTCTTCGGTGTCGGAGGTCGGCATGATCACCGGGTGCTGCTGCCGCAGGGCGGCGGGCCACCGCTCGTCCTCGGCGAGCCGCTCGTCCGGGCGGACCGGTCTTCCTCGGCGAGGATTCCGTCGCATACCTGCTGTGCCCACCGCCGCGCCGACTCGGACACCGGGCCCTTGCGGCGCTCGTAGTCGGCCAGGTACGCGTCCAGCACCTGCCCCCTCGACTCCCGTTCGACGGCTGCCGCGACGAACGCGGAGAACTCCCGCTTGCCGACCCGGGTCCGGATCGCGGGCCCCTCACCCCTGCCGTAAGCCTTCTCGGACATACCGGCCATTGTGGCGGACGAGCAGGGGGCAGAAGCCCCGGACACGGGGACGAAAACACCCCCCTGACCGCATCTACGCAGGTCAGAGGGGTGTCATCCGGTGGAGCCTAGGGGAGTCGAACCCCTGACATCTGCCATGCAAAGACAGCGCTCTACCAACTGAGCTAAGGCCCCGGAACGAGACCAGAGTACCGGGTCACCCCCCGTATCCCGCAAAAGGATTGGGACTCCCCGGATCCGACCACTCTCCGTAAGATGCTGACCGGGGTTCGCAGTGGCGAACCCAAGGGATGGGGAGAAACAGTCATGGACACAGCGCAGCAGGAAGCCACGGCAAGAGCCCGCGAGCTTCAGCGCAGTTGGTACGGGGAGCCGCTCGGCGCGCTCTTCCGCCGGCTGATCGACGACCTCGGGTTGAATCAGGCCCGGCTCGCCGCCGTGCTCGGCCTGTCGGCGCCCATGCTCTCCCAGCTGATGAGCGGCCAGCGGGCCAAGATCGGCAATCCCGCCGTGGTCCAGCGGGTCCAGGCGCTCCAGGAGCTGGCCGGACAGGTCGCGGACGGCAGCGTGAGCGCCGCCGAGGCCGCGGACCGGATGGACGAGATCAAGAAGTCGCAGGGCGGCTCGGTGCTGACCTCCGGCACCAACGGCCAGTCCACCGGAACGAGCGGGGCGCCGACCGTGCGCCGGGTGGTCCGCGAGATCCAGTCCCTGCTGCGCTCCGTGGCCGCCGCCGGCGACATCCTCGACGCGGCCGACTCGCTCGCGCCCGCCCACCCCGAGCTGGCGGAGTTCCTCCGGGTGTACGGCGCCGGGCGCACCGCGGACGCGGTCGCCCACTACGAGGCGCACCAGAACTGACGCGGGACGGCCGGATCCGGCTACGGGCCCGGGGACGGGTCCGACCGGCCCACCGGCCCACCGGCCCACCGGCACGAGCCGAGCGGGCACGAACCGAGCAGGACCTGGCCGGGCGGGGCGGGGCGGGCCGGGCGCGTCGGGCGAAGTCGAATCGAGTCGAATCGAAGTCGGGCAGTCGGCCGTCGCGTCCGTCGCGGCGGCCGAGACGGACGGACGTACGTACGGGGAGCGGGCGCAGCGCGATGGGTGAGATCTTCGCGGGTCGGTACGAGCTGATCGATCCGATCGGCCGCGGCGGGGTCGGCGCGGTCTGGCGCGCCTGGGACCACCGGCGCCGCCGTTACGTGGCGGCGAAGGTGCTCCAGCGGAGCGACGCCCACTCGCTGCTGCGCTTCGTGCGCGAACAGGCGCTGCGGATCGACCATCCGCATGTCCTCGCCCCGGTCAGCTGGGCCGCCGACGACGACCAGGTCCTGTTCACCATGGACCTGGTGGCGGGCGGCTCGCTGTCGCACGTGATCGGGGACTACGGCGCGCTGCCGCCCCGCTTCGTGTGCACCCTGCTCGACCAGCTGCTGTCCGGGCTCGCCGCCGTGCACGCGGAGGGGGTCGTCCACCGCGACATCAAGCCGGCGAACCTTCTGATGGAGGTCACCGGCACCGGGCGGCCGCATCTGCGGCTGTCCGACTTCGGCATCTCCATGCGCAAGGGCGAACCGCGCCTCACCGAGACCAACTACGTGGTGGGGACGCCCGGTTACTTCGCGCCCGAGCAGATGCTGGGCGCCGAACCGGACTTCACGGCCGACCTGTTCGCGGTCGGTCTGGTCGGTCTCTATCTGCTCCAGGGCGCGAAGCCCGACTCGGACGCGCTCGTCCTCCGCTTCCTCGACCACGGCACCCCGGGCGCCCCGGAGGGCATCGCGGAGCCGCTGTGGCAGGTGCTCGCGGGGCTGCTCCAGCCCGATCCGCAGGCCCGGTTCCGGACGGCCACGGGGGCGCGCAAGGCGCTGAACACGGCGGTCGAACTGCTGCCCGACCCGGGTCCCGGCGGTGAGGACCCGGTGGAGATCTTCGACCAGATCGGTCCGCTCCCGACCGGCTTCGGCCCGGACGGCCCCGAAGTACCCGAGGCGCCCGAGGCCCCCGAACCGGACCCGGCTGCGCCGCTGCCCGGACCGTCCGAGACGGGCAGCTTCCATCTGCCGCCGCCCCCGCCCCGTACCCCCGCGCAGCCCGCTCCCACACCCGCGACGCCCGCCGCGGCGGCCCCGGCACCCGCCCCGGCTCACCCCCAGCCCCAGCCCCAAGCGCAGTCCCCGGCACAGCCCCAGGCGCCGCAGCCCGCGTACGCCCCGCCGGCGCCCGGCTACGGTCCTCCGGCCGCGCCCCAGGCGCCCTACGGACCGCCCTACGGCCCCGCCACCCCGACCGCCCCGTTCGCACCGCCGACCCCGGCCCCGGCCCCGACCCCGATGGCGCCCTTCTCCGCGCCCGCGCCCGCGCACGCCCCGGCACACACTCCCGCGCACCCCCCGGCGCCCGTTCCGGCGCGCCGCCCCGGCCCTCCGGCCAAGGTGGCGGTCCCGGTCCTCGTCACCGCGCTGGTGTGCCTCGCCGTGGGCATCTGGGCGCTCATCCAGGCATAGTCCCGGCGGAACCACCCGCCCCGCCCGGCCCGGCTCCCGGCCCAGCGCCCGTACCGACAGCCGTCCCGACTCCCGCTCCCGCTCCCGCTCCCGCTCCCGCCGCCACCCGCCGGCCCAACACCCACCACGCACCGAGCCCGAGCAGCAGCACCGTCCCGGTGCCGATCCCGGCCATGCCGACGATCCGCAGGGTGGCATCGGCTTCGCGCCCCGGCACGGCCACGCTCGACCCGTTCTCGGCCGCGTCCCGGTCGTCGCCGGTCACCGCGAACGGCCCGGCGTCCCCCTGATAGGCGGGCCCCGCCTCGGCCTTCCCCCGGACGGTCACCCGCAGCGTCAGCGGCAGCGGCCCGTCCCCGTACGCCTCGGCCAGCCCGGGGCTCAGGGTGGCCGACAGGTAGTACCAGCCGGCGAAGCGCATCGCGCTGGTCCGGCTGTTCGAGGCGAACCGGTTCTCGTAGGCGACCGGCCGCTGCGCGTCGAGCGTCATGCTCGCCGGGCCGCCGGAGTAGCCGCTCTGACGGCCGTCGACGTGCCCGTACGCCGGGTTCTCCAGGGAGAGCGCGAGCGCGCCGCCGAAGTACGTGCTCGCGGCCGGGCTGCTGCCCAGCTCGGCGCCGACGAAGAGCTGCTGGCCCCAGTCGACCGGCACCCGGTAGAAAACCGTCCGGCCGGGCCGCAGATCCGTCCGCCACTCGCCCTGGCCGAGGGAGACCGCCTCGTGCAGCCCCGCGCCGCCGTCGCGCCGCCGGGGGCCTCCGGCGGGCGGCTGGGGCGTACCGGAGGCCCAGACCTCCGGCAGCTTCGTCGGCCCGACCGGCTTCACCCCCGGCTCGGTGCGCAGCCGGATCTCCAGCTCCCAGTCGCCCGGGTCGGAGTCCTCCTTCGAGGAACGCTCGACCAGGACGTAGTACGCGCCCGCCTGCCGGCACGTACTCGAATCGGGCTTCAGGGTGCGATCGGCATATGCCACGATCGGCCGCCCGTAGTCACCGGACCCGAAGCCCTCGTTCTGGTAGCCGCACTGCGTCCCGGAGCCGTCCCGCATGCTCACCTTGAGGCCGTCGGCGAAGGTCGCCACGGTGCCCGGCTTCGGTACGGCGACCACCGAGGCATATGCGTTCCGCTCGCCGTCCAGATCGACCCGGTAGTAGAGCTTGCCGTCCTTCGCGAGGGTGTCGCGGTACGTCCGGCCGTCCGCCAGCCGCTCGGCGTCCAGGGTCGAGACGGCGCCCTTCACCCGCGGCGCGTCCGCCTCGAACGCGTACCCCTGCCCGCCCGCTCCGGCCCGGGCCCCGGCCGCCCCGGTCCCGTCACCGCCGACCGCCCACGCCGCCCCGCCCGGCACCGCGAGCGCCCCGCACACCGCGGCGCACACCACCGCGCCCAGCGCTCCCGCCGTACGGCCGCGGCCGCCACCCCGTCGCCTGTCCACACGCGCCCCCTCCTCGTGTCCGTGCCCGAGACCCTACAGACGCACGGGACCAGGACGGACGTTCGCTCGGGTGAAGCGGGGACGGGGAAAGGCCCTCCGGCACAACCTGACCCACCCCGGAAACAGAGTGGGGCCCCGACCGCTTTCGCGGCCGGGGCCCCACTCACAGACGACGTTTCGTCTCACACACCCGAACCTGCGGGCACGGAGTCGGTCGCCTCCGTCCACAGATCCTGCTCGGCGCGATCCGCCTGGATCTGGCGGTACACGAGGAGCCCGCCGATGGCGGCCAGTGCGACCAGGAGAAGCTTCTTCACCGCGCGACCTCGTCTTTCGTAGGCGTAGGAATTCTGACGCCCACTCTACACACCGGCCATCGTGGACAAAGCAATCGGCCCGGACAGGTGAACTGTCCGGGCCGATCGATGCTGTGGGGCTAACAGGATTTGAACCTGTGGCCTCATCCTTATCAGGGATGCGCTCTAACCAACTGAGCTATAGCCCCGCCGCGCTTTGCGGAGTGTGTCCCGCGCGCTGACTCCTGAAGATTAGCGCACGTGGGGGCCAGTCCCAAAATCGGTTTCCCGGGACGGCCCCCACGCGGTCACTCGTCCTCGGCCAGCGTCAGCTCGACACCGCCCACGAAGCCCGCCGACAGGTTGTAGATGAACGCGCCCAGCGTCGCCAGCGCCGTCATCAGGACGACGTCGATCACGGCGATCACCGAGGTGAACATCAGCACCCGCGGCAGCGACAGGAAGGACTGCAGGTCGAAGCCGTTCGACTCGTTGGAGCCGGTGGCCTCGCTGATGGTGCCGCCGACGGTCGAGAAGACGCCCATGGCGTCCATGACCATCCACAGCACCGAAGCCGCCACCACCGTGCACACGCCGAGCGCGATGGAGAGCAGGAAGCTCACCTTCATCACCGACCACGGATCGGCCTTGGCGACCCGCAGGCGCGCCTTGCGGGTGCGCGGCGTGGTGCGCGCGCCCGTACGGGGCTTGCGCGTCGCCTCGGTCCCGTTCCGGCCGCCCTGCGTCCCGCCCCCGGCCGTGGTGTCCGCGGCCCCGCCGGCCGCCGTGCCCTGACCGCCGGCGCCGTACGCCTGCGGCGGGTGGTACGGGCCCTGCTGCCGCTCACCGGCGCGCTCGCCGGGCAGCGGCCCGTTGTAGGCCTCGTACGAGGGCTGCTGCCCCCGAGTGTCCGTCACCGTAACCCCCTGGGAGTCCGTGGCGGAGCCACGGGCACCGTTTGATCCTGCGGACCGTCCGTCGACCGGACCGGTGCCCGTGGCTCCACTCACGCTCTACTCCTCGTGCTCCCCGGCCGGGGCCTAGATGCCCTCGGCCGCCTCGGCCCCACCGGCCGACTCGGCTGCTTCCCCGACGCCGCCATCGGCGCCGCCGTCGACGTCGACATCGCCGCCGACCTCGACGTTTCCGTCGCCGTCGCCGTCCACATCGCCGTCCACGTCGTCGTCCTCGCCACCCGCCTCGGCGTTGCGGGCGATGCCGACGACGGCATCGCGCTTGCCCAGGTTGATCAGCTGGACGCCCATCGTGTCACGGCCGGTCTCCCTGACTTCGTTGACTCGCGTACGAATCACACCGCCGGACAGCGTGATGGCGAGGATCTCGTCCGTCTCCTCCACCACCAGCGCGCCCACGAGCGAACCGCGGTCCTCCACGATCTTGGCGGCCTTGATGCCGAGGCCGCCGCGGCCCTGGACGCGGTACTCGTCGACCCCGGTGCGCTTGGCGTAGCCACCGTCGGTCGCGGTGAAGACGAACGTACCGGGCCGGACGACATTCATCGAGAGAAGCTCGTCGTCCTCGCGGAAACTCATCCCCTTGACACCGGACGTCGCTCGTCCCATCGGACGCAGCGAGTCGTCCGTCGCGGTGAAGCGGATCGACTGCGCCTTCCTGCTGATGAGCAGCAGGTCGTCGGTCGCCGACACCAGCTCGGCGCCGATCAGCTCGTCGTCGCTGCCGTCTTCCCGCTCGCGCAGGTTGATCGCGATGACACCACCCGACCGAGGCGAGTCGTAGTCCTTCAGCGCGGTCTTCTTCACCAGACCCGCCTTGGTCGCCAGGACCAGGTACGGCGCGGCCTCGTAGTCGCGGATCGCCAGGATCTGGGCGATCTGCTCGTCCGGCTGGAAGGCCAGCAGGTTGGCCACGTGCTGACCGCGCGCGTCCCGGCCGGCGTCCGGCAGCTCGTACGCCTTGGCGCGGTAGACCCGGCCCTTGTTGGTGAAGAAGAGCAGCCAGTTGTGGGTGGTGGTGACGAAGAAGTGGTCGACGATGTCGTCCTGCTTCAGCTTCGTCCCGCGCACGCCCTTGCCGCCGCGCTTCTGCGAGCGGTAGTCCTCGGTCTTCGTCCGCTTCACATAGCCGCCACGCGTGATGGTGACGACGATGTCCTCCTCGGCGATCAGGTCCTCGATGGACATGTCGCCGTCGAAGGGCACCAGCTGGCTGCGGCGGTCGTCGCCGAACTTGTCGACCAGCGCCGCCAGCTCCTCGCTGACGATCGTCCGCTGCTTCTCCGGCGAGGCCAGGATCGCGTTGTACTCGTTGATCTTCGCCTGGAGCTCGTCGTGCTCGGCGACGATCTTCTGGCGCTCCAGGGCGGCGAGCCTGCGCAGCTGCATCTCGAGGATGGCGTTGGCCTGGATCTCGTCGATCGCCAGCAGGTCCATCAGGCCGCCGCGGGCCACCTCGACCGTGTCGCTGCGCCGGATGAGCGCGATGACCTCGTCGATCGCGTCGAGGGCCTTGAGCAGACCGCGCAGGATGTGGGCGCGCTCCTCGGCCTTGCGCAGCCGGAACTTCGTCCGGCGCACGATGACCTCGATCTGGTGCGCCACCCAGTGCCGGATGAACGCGTCCAGGGAGAGGGTGCGCGGCACACCGTCGACGAGCGCCAGCATGTTGGCGCCGAAGTTCGTCTGGAGGTCGGTGTGCTTGTACAGGTTGTTGAGGACGACCTTGGCGACGGCGTCGCGCTTGAGCACGATGACGAGGCGCTGGCCGGTACGCGAGGAGGTCTCGTCGCGGACGTCGGCGATGCCGCCGATCTTGCCGTCCTTCACCAGGTCGGCGATCTTCTGCGCGAGGTTGTCCGGGTTGGTCTGGTAGGGCAGCTCGGTGACCACCAGGCACTGGCGGTTCTGGATCTCCTCGACCTCGACGACCGCGCGCATCGTGATGGAGCCGCGGCCCGTGCGGTACGCCTCCTCGATGCCCTTGCGGCCGACGACGAGCGCGCCGGTCGGGAAGTCGGGGCCCTTGATGCGCTCGATGAGCGCGTCGAGCAGCTCCTCGTGGCTCGCCTCGGGGTGATCCAGGAACCACTGGGCGCCGTCGGCGACCTCGCGCAGGTTGTGCGGCGGGATGTTGGTCGCCATGCCGACCGCGATACCGGCGGAACCGTTGATCAGCAGGTTCGGGAAGCGGGCGGGCAGAACGGTCGGCTCCTGGGAGCGGCCGTCGTAGTTGTCCGTGAAGTCGACGGTCTCCTCGTCGATGTCGCGGACCATCTCCATCGACAGCGGCGCCATCTTGCACTCGGTGTAGCGCATGGCGGCGGCCGGGTCGTTGCCCGGGGAGCCGAAGTTGCCGTTGGAGTCGACGAGCGGCATCCGCATCGCCCAGGGCTGGGCGAGACGGACCAGGGCGTCGTAGATCGAGGAGTCGCCGTGCGGGTGGTAGTTACCCATGACGTCACCGACGACGCGGGCGCACTTGTAGAAGCCCTTCTCGGGCCGGTAGCCGCCGTCGTACATCGCGTACAGGACGCGGCGGTGCACCGGCTTGAGGCCGTCGCGGACGTCGGGGAGCGCGCGGGACACGATGACGGACATCGCGTAGTCGAGATACGAGCGCTGCATCTCGGTCTCGAGCCCGACGGGCTCGATCCGCATCTGCGGGCCCTCTTCTTCGGTGGTGCCGGTCGGCGTGGTTTCGTCGGCCATTGCTGGTCGTCAGTCCTTTCGTACGGTCAGCTGAGACCGACTCAGATGTCGAGGAAGCGAACGTCCTTGGCGTTGCGCTGGATGAACGAGCGCCGCGCCTCGACGTCCTCGCCCATCAGCACCGAGAACAGGTCGTCGGCCTGCGCCGCGTCGTCCAGGGTGACCTGGCCGAGCACACGGTGGTCGACGTCCATGGTGGTGACGCGGAGCTCCTCGGCGTTCATCTCGCCGAGACCCTTGAAGCGCTGGATCGAGTCCTCGCGGATGCGCTTGCCCGCCTGCTTGCCCAGCTCGACGAGCGCGTCGCGCTCGCGGTCCGAGTACGCGTACTCGATCTCGTCCCGGCCCCACTTGATCTTGTAGAGCGGCGGACGGGAGAGGTAGACGTGACCGGCCTCGACCAGCGGGCGCATGAAGCGGAAGAGGAACGTCAGCAGCAGGGTGTTGATGTGCTGACCGTCGACGTCGGCGTCCGCCATCAGGATGATCTTGTGATAGCGGAGCTTCTCGATGTCGAAGTCCTCGTGCACACCGGTGCCGAAGGCGGAGATCAGCGCCTGGACCTCGGTGTTCTGGAGGATCTTGTCGATCCGGGCCTTCTCGACGTTCAGGATCTTGCCGCGGATCGGCAGGATGGCCTGGTACATCGGGTTACGGCCGGACTTCGCGGAGCCGCCGGCGGAGTCACCCTCGACGATGAAGATCTCGCACTTGGTCGGGTCGTTCGACTGGCAGTCGGACAGCTTGCCCGGCAGCGACGCCGACTCCAGCAGACCCTTGCGGCGGGTCAGGTCGCGCGCCTTGCGCGCGGCCACGCGCGCGGTGGCGGCCTGGATGCCCTTGCGGATGATGTCCGCGGCCTCGTTCGGGTTGCGGTCGAACCAGTCCGTCAGGTGCTCGAAGACGACCTTCTGGACGAAGGTCTTCGCCTCGGTGTTGCCGAGCTTGGTCTTCGTCTGGCCCTCGAACTGCGGCTCGCCGAGCTTGACCGAGATGATCGCGGTCAGACCCTCGCGGATGTCGTCACCCGTGAGGTTGTCGTCCTTCTCGCGCAGCAGCTTCTTCTCGCGCGCGTACTTGTTGACGAGGGTCGTCAGCGCCGCGCGGAAGCCCTCCTCGTGCGTACCGCCCTCGTGGGTGTGGATCGTGTTCGCGAAGGAGTACACGCCCTCGCTGTACGACGAGTTCCACTGCATCGCGATCTCGACGGAGAGCAGCCGCTCGGTGTCCTCGGCCTCGACGTCGATGACGGTCGGGTGGACCAGGTCGCCCTTGCGCGAGTTGAGGTACTTCACGAAGTCGACGATGCCGCCCTCGTAGTGGTACTTCACCGTGCGCGCGGTGGGCTGGGCGGTGGCCTCGGCGTCCGGGTCGTCGGCACCGACGGTGGCCTTGGCCGACTCGCGCTCGTCGGTGAGCGTGATGGTGAGGCCCTTGTTGAGGAAGGCCATCTCCTGGAAGCGGCGCGAGAGCGTCTCGAAGGAGTACTCGACGGTCTCGAAGATCTCGGGGTCGGACCAGAAGGTGACCGACGTACCGGTCTCCTCGGTCGCCTCGTGCTGGGCCAGCGGCGCGGTGGGCGCGCCCATCTTGTAGTCCTGCGTCCAGCGGTGGCCGTCGGTCTTGATCTCGACCGCGACCTTGGTGGAGAGGGCGTTGACGACGGAGACACCGACGCCGTGCAGACCACCGGAGACCGCGTAACCGCCGCCGCCGAACTTGCCGCCCGCGTGCAGGACCGTCAGCACGACCTCGACGGCCGGCTTGCCCTCGGACTCGACGATGCCGACGGGGATGCCACGGCCGTTGTCGACGACGCGCACGCCGCCGTCGGCCAGGATCGTGACGTGGATGGTGTCCGCGTGACCGGCCAGGGCCTCGTCGACCGAGTTGTCGACGACCTCCTGCACCATGTGGTGCAGGCCGCGCTCGCCGGTCGAGCCGATGTACATACCAGGGCGCTTGCGCACGGCATCCAGGCCTTCGAGGACCTGGATGTTGCTGGCGGTGTACTGGTTGTTCTCGTTGGAATTGCCGGAATCGGCCACGAAGCGCCCTTTCTGGCACAGCACAGGCCGTTCTCCGGGCATACGGGAGCGGCTGCGTCGTTCGACATGTTCCGCAGTGTGGCGGGTTTGGCTCCCAGTCTACCGGTACCACTGACAGTCATGGGGGTTTGCCGGTCCCTGAAAGCTCATGTGCCGCCCTGAGCGGGCGGAAGACGACTCCCCATATCAAGGGAGGGGCTTCAGGGGCCTTAGACGGCCACCTAGCGCTTCCGGTCGTAGCGCGTAGTGGCGACCGGCGGCCAGGACGGGGGTTTGGGGGCATTTCCCCCGCATCGGGGGGCGGCGAACGCGCTGCGGAACTCTCCGCCGTGCACGAGTCCGCGCAGGTGGGCGCGGGTATCGAGGAACACCGCGGGCCGCCGAGGAACGCTGCGGGGGACCGCGGGACGCCGGGCGGCGCCGAAGGGTGCGGAGGGTCATCGGCGCGTCACCCGGAGGCAGGACCGGGCGCCGGAAAGCCGGTCACGCGAAGATCCGGGGGCGTGACCGTGGGGAGATTGTGGAGATGGGGAGGTACCGGGACGATTCGCGGTACCTCTGCCGCACCTCTGCCGCTTGCGCCGACCGGGAAGCCCTGTTCTTCGGGCGGGTGCCGGGATCGGGCGTGAGGATCGGGCAGCTCGGGCGGGTCGGGCGGGTCGGGTCTACCCGTAGGTGTCCCCCGGGCCGACGCTTCCGGGCGCCCGCAGCGGCCCGTAGCCGCGGCGCGGTCCGCCCGGCCCCAGGACCTTGATCATCCGTACGGTGCCGTGTCCCAGGTCCTCGTTGAGCCGGGCCACCAGCCGAGGCGCCAGCAGCCGCAGCTGGGTCGCCCACGCCGTGGAGTCGCACTGCACGGTGAGCACCCGCTGGTCCGGCTCCTCGTCGTACTTCAGCGGGACGCAGTGCTTGGCCAGGTCCTCGCCCACGATCTGCGGCCAGCGGCCCATGACCCCGCCGACCGCCGCCGGCGTCTCCCAGCCGCGCTCGGTGATCAGCCGGGTGATCGCGGCGCCGAGCGCCATCGGGTCGCGGCCGTCCGCACGGGCGCCGGAGCGCAGTCCGCCGCCGCGCCGCGCCTGCTTCTTCTGGGCCGCCGCCGCACCCCGGGCACGGGCCTGCTCCTTGGCGGCGCGCAGCGCGACGCGCGCGAGATCCACGCCGGACGGCTCGGGGGCCTTGGCGGCCTCCGGCTTGTCCACAGGCTGTGGGGAAGTTTCTCCGTTCACGACCCGGCCGGCCTCTCCACCGGTTCGACGTACTCGACCGGTTCGACGGGCTCGACGGCGTGGGGCTCGGCCTCCACCGGTGCGGCGGAACCGGGTACGCCGGACACCGTGCCCGGCTCCCCGCGCGTGATCCGCTCGACGGTCCCGCCGGACACCGCGTACCGCGTCCCCGCCAGCACCCCGGGCACGTCGTCGTCGACCGCCGCCGTGACCAGCACCTGCTCACCGGGGGCCACCAGCTCCGCGAGCCGCTCCCGGCGGCGCGCGTCCAGCTCGGCGAAGACGTCGTCGAGGACCAGCACCGGCTCGTTGCCCTCGGAACGCAGCAGCTCGTACGAGGCGAGCCGGAGCGCCAGGGCGTACGACCAGGACTCGCCATGGCTCGCGTACCCCTTGGCCGGCAGATCGCCCAGCTTCAGGACCAGATCGTCGCGGTGCGGGCCGACCAGCGTGACGCCCCGCTCGACCTCCTGCTTGCGGTGGTCGGCGAGCGCGGCGAGCAGCTGCCCGTACAGCTCCTCGCGGGTGTGCCCGGAGCCGGGCGCCGAACAGCGGTACTCCAGCTGGACCGGGCCGCCGCCCGGCGCCAGCTGCTCGTACGCCTTGTCGGCGAGCGGGCGCAGCACCCCGATCAGATCCAGCCGCCGGGCGAGCAGCTCGGCACCGGCCCGGGCCAGATGCTGGTCCCAGACGTCCAGGGTGGACAGGTCCAGGGAACGCCCGCCGTGCCGCCGGGCCATGGCCGTGGACTTCAGCAGGGTGTTGCGCTGCTTGAGCACCCGCTCATAGTCGGAGCGCACACCCGCCATGCGCGGCGCGCGCGCCGTGATCAGTTCGTCGAGGAAGCGCCGGCGCTCGCCGGGGTCGCCCTTGATGAGCGCGAGATCCTCCGGTGCGAACAGCACCGTCCGTACGATGCCCAGCACGTCACGCGGCTTGACCTGCGAGGACCTGTTGATGCGGGCCCGGTTCGCGCGGCCCGGGTTGAGTTCGAGCTCGACCAGCTGGGAGCGCTCGCCCTGGGTGACCGAGGCCCGTATGACGGCCCGCTCGGCGCCCATCCGCACCAGCGGGGCATCGGAGGCGACCCGGTGGCTGCCGAGGGTGGCGAGATAGCCGACGGCCTCGACCAGATTGGTCTTGCCCTGGCCGTTCGCGCCCACGAACGCGGTGACGCCCGGGTCGAGCGGGACCTCGACCCGGGCGTAGGAGCGGAAGTCGGCCAGCGACAGATGCGTGACGTGCATGGTGGGCGCCGACCTTCCCCGGCCGGCTGTGCACCGCGCGGTGCACAGCCTGTGGATTGCTACTTCTTCTCGACCGCGTGGCCGCCGAACTGGTTGCGCAGCGCGGCGATCATCTTCATCTGCGGCAAGTCGTCCTGACGCGAGGCGAACCGCGCGAACAGCGAGGCGGTGATCGCCGGCAGCGGGACGGCGTTGTCGATGGCGGCCTCGACGGTCCACCGGCCCTCGCCGGAGTCCGACGCGTAGCCGCGCAGCTGCGCCAGGTGCTCGTCCTCGTCGAGGGCGTTGACGGCGAGGTCCAGCAGCCAGGACCGGATGACGGTGCCTTCCTGCCAGGAACGGAAGATCTCGCGGACGTTCTCGACCGAGTCGACCTTCTCCAGGAGCTCCCAGCCCTCGGCGTAGGCCTGCATCATCGCGTACTCGATGCCGTTGTGGACCATCTTCGCGAAGTGGCCGGCGCCGACCTTGCCCGCGTGGACGGAGCCGAACTCGCCCTCCGGCTTGAGCGCGTCGAAGACCGGCTGGACGAGGGCCACGTGCTCGGCGTCGCCGCCGTACATCAGCGCGTAGCCGTTCTCCAGGCCCCAGACACCGCCGGAGACGCCGCAGTCGACGAAGCCGATGCCCTTGGCCGCCAGCTCCTCGGCGTGCTTCTCGTCGTCGGTCCAGCGCGAGTTGCCGCCGTCGACGACGACGTCGCCCGGGGACAGCAGCCGCGCCAGCTCGTCGATGGTCGACTGGGTCGCGGCACCGGCGGGGACCATGACCCACACGACGCGCGGACCCTTGAGCTTGCCCACAAGCTCTTCGAGGCTGTGGACATCGGCGAGGTCCGGGTTGCGGTCGTATCCGACGACGGTGTGGCCTGCGCGGCGAATCCGCTCGCGCATGTTGCCGCCCATCTTGCCGAGACCGACGAGACCGAGCTCCATCAGAGATTCCTTAAGCGTCGTGTGTGCGGTTCCTACCCGCGTCCGAGCCTACGCCGGGACGCGGGCGCACACCTTCCCCCGGGGCTCCGCCCGGGGGTATCGCGGGGCCTCGCCGTGGGCGGGCCCCGCCGGCCGGTCAGCCGCTCAGGCGCACCGGCATGATCAGGTACTTGTACGTCTCGTCCGCCTCCGCGTCGACCGCCGGACGGCCGCTGAGCAGGGCCGGCTTGGTGGAGGTCGTGAAGGAGAGCTGGGCGACCGGGGAGTCGATCGCGCTCAGACCGTCCAGGAGGAAGGTCGGGTTGAAGGCGATCGAGATGTCGTCGCCGTCCAGCTGCGCGTCGACCCGCTCCACAGCCTGTGCGTCGTCGCTGGAGCCGGCCTCCAGGATGAGCACGCCCTGCTCGAAGCTGAGCCGGACCGGGGTGTTGCGCTCGGCCACCAGGGCGACACGCTTGACGGCCTCGACGAACGGGGCGGTCTCGATCACCGCGACCGAGTTGAACTCGGTGGGGAAGAGCGTCCGGTACTTCGGCAGGTCGCCCTCGAGCAGGCGGGTGGTGGTACGGCGGCCCGCGCCCTCGAAACCGATCAGGCCCTCGCCCTTGCCGGAGCCGGAGAGCGCCAGGGTGACCGTGTCACCGCTGGTCAGCGCCTTGGCGGTGTCCAGCAGGGTCTTCGCGGGCACCAGCGCGACGGCGGAGGCGTCCGGGGACTCCGGCTTCCACAGGAACTCGCGGACGGCGAAGCGGTAGCGGTCGGTGGAGGCCAGGGTGACCGTGTCGCCCTCGATCTCGATGCGCACACCGGTGAGCACCGGGAGCGTGTCGTCACGGCCGGCGGCGATGGCGACCTGGGCGGCGGCCGCGGCGAAGATCTCGCCGGGGACGGTGCCGGTCGCGGTCGGCATCTCCGGCAGCGCCGGGTACTCCTCCACGGGCAGGGTGTGGAGGGTGAAGCGGGAGGAGCCGCAGACCACGGTCGCGCGCACACCGTCGGTGGAGATCTCCACCGGGCGGTTGGGCAGGGCGCGGCAGATGTCGGCGAGCAGGCGGCCGGAGACCAGGACGGTGCCGTCCTCCTCGACCTCCGCCTCGACGGAGACGCGGGCGGAGACCTCGTAGTCGAAGCTCGAGAAGCTCAGCGCGCCGTTCTCGGCCTTCAGCAGAAGGCCCGCGAGTACGGGCGCCGGCGGACGGGCCGGAAGGCTGCGGGCCACCCACGCCACCGCCTCCGCGAGTACATCGCGCTCCACCCGGATCTTCACCGGAACCGCCTCCTGCTTGTTGCTGGCTCTTCGTCGACTGCGGGATCCAGTCTGACGTACGCCGCCGACACTCGGTGCGGCTCGGGGTCAAGTCGCGACAAGAGGAGGTCGGGGTCCCGGCATCGAGTTGTGCACAGGCCCCGCTTCAAAACGGATTCCGAGCTAACTATGGGTGGGAGTAGTAGTAGGGCCTGTGGAAACCGTGGATAACGCCATCCATGCAGGTCAGGCCGCAAATTTTGTCCACTGCCCCTGTGGGTGGAACCGGTGGAAAACCGGGGTCCGCTGTGGACACCGGAAAGTTCTGCACACCCCATGCACAGGCCGGGCCCTGTTCCCCACAGCTCCGTCCCCAGGTTTTCCCACGTTCCCCACAGCCCAAACGTCGCCGTCGGTGTGACCGCTTTCACTCGGGGCAGTGAGCCCGGGCGTTTCGTTGCCGAACAGTGGACAGGGGTGTGGAGAAGGTGTGGGTAAGGAGCCGCTGCCTGTGGGTTGCCGGTGGACAAGTCCGAGGGCCCCCTGTGGACGAAACTTTCATCCACAGGCTGTGGATGAAAGTTTCCAACAATTCCACACCCCTCTGAGCTGGGGTGATGGCCAGTCAGTGCGGGCGCCTGTGGATGCGTTCCGGATAACTCGGTAGTCCCCACCCTGTGGACGGAAGATCATCCCTCAATCTGTGGAGAACCGGGTAGCGGAGCGGCTTAATCGAACAGACTCGGCTCGCCGGAGACGGTCTCCTCGACCGCCGAAGCCCTCGCTCGGCCCTCGCTCGGCCCTCCCGAAGCCTCTTCGGAGGTCTTTCGGAGCCCTTCCGGAGCTCTCCTGGGGCCCGCTGAGGGAGCTTCCGTACGTCTCCCGAAGCCTTCCCCGGGCGCGCCGGCGGCAGTCGTCCACCGCGTGGCGTTCACCCGACCGCTCGTCGCTCGTCGCTCGCCGCTCTCCTCGCTCCTCTCGTGGCCGTTCCCAGGCCCGTGCGCCGTCTCCCCCTGCTCTTCCGGCCGCCGTACGCCGCTTGTGCCCCTCTTTTTCAGCTCCTTCAGCTCCTTTCAGCTCCCTCCGGCCGCCCTTTCAGTCCTCTTGAGCCCCGGAACGCGCGAAAGGCGCCCCAGGAGGTGTCCCGGGGCGCCCTTCGAGGCGTCTCGACGGCCCGTCGGCCGCGGCTCAGCCGTTCTTGATGCGGTTGGTCAGCTCGGTGACCTGGTTGTAGATGGAGCGCCGCTCGGCCATCAGCGCGCGGATCTTCCGGTCCGCGTGCATGACCGTGGTGTGGTCCCGGCCACCGAACTGCGCGCCGATCTTCGGCAGCGACAGATCCGTGAGCTCACGGCACAGGTACATGGCGATCTGACGGGCGGTGACCAGCACCCGGCTGCGCGAGGAACCGCACAGGTCCTCCACCGTCAGCCCGAAGTAGTCGGCCGTCGCCGCCATGATCGCGCTCGCGGTGATCTCCGGGGCGCTGTCCTCGCCGCCGGGGATGAGGTCCTTGAGGACGATCTCGGTGAGCCCGAGGTCCACCGGCTGCCGGTTCAGGCTCGCGAACGCGGTCACCCGGATCAGCGCGCCCTCCAGCTCACGGATGTTCCGCGAGATCCGGGACGCGATGAACTCCAGCACCTCCGGCGGCGCGTTCAGCTGCTCCTGGACGGCCTTCTTGCGCAGGATCGCGATCCGCGTCTCCAGCTCGGGCGGCTGCACATCCGTGGTCAGGCCCCACTCGAAGCGGTTGCGGAGCCGGTCCTCCAGGGTCACCAGCTGCTTGGGCGGCCGGTCCGAGGACAGCACGATCTGCTTGTTGGCGTTGTGCAGCGTGTTGAACGTGTGGAAGAACTCCTCCTGCGTCGACTCCTTGCTCGCGAGGAACTGGATGTCGTCGACGAGCAGGATGTCCACGTCGCGGTAGCGCTTGCGGAACGCGTCGCCCTTGCCGTCACGGATCGAGTTGATGAACTCGTTGGTGAACTCCTCGGAGCTCACGTACCGCACCCGGGTGCCCGGGTAGAGGCTGCGGGCGTAGTGCCCGATGGCGTGCAGCAGGTGGGTCTTGCCGAGCCCGGACTCGCCGTAGATGAAGAGCGGGTTGTACGCCTTCGCCGGCGCCTCGGCCACCGCGACGGCGGCCGCGTGCGCGAAGCGGTTCGAGGAACCGATGACGAAGGTGTCGAAGAGGTACTTGGGGTTCAGCCGGGCGTGCGGCTCGCCGGGACCGCCGGCCCCGCCGCCCTGGCCCGACGGGCCGGAGTGACCGCCCGCGCCGCCGCGGCCCTGGGGGCCGCCGCCCGGACCGCCATGGCCGCCATGGACGCCGGAATTCTGCCGGGGACCGTGGCCCTGGCCCGGTGCCTCCGACGCCGGCAGCTCGGCCCGCTCGGGGCGCTGCGGCTGCTCGTAGGAGGAACGCTCGTCGTAGCGCGGCGGCGGGGACTGCTGCGGGCGCTGCGTCCCGTACGGCTCGCGCCACTGCTCCGCGGCCGGCTCGCGGTCCTGGAAACCGCCGAGCCGCTGCTGCTGCCAGGCGCTGACGTCGTCCTGGGCGCGCGGCCAGACGCCCGGGGCGGGGCGCTGCGGCTGCTGGTACTCGGGATAGGCGGGGCGGGCCGTCGGCAGCCCGTCCTCGGGCATCGGCCGGCCGTAGTCGTCGTAGGAGTCGTACGACTTCTCGTAGGTGTCGTATTTCCCATACGGCTGCGGGGCCTGCGGCCCGGGCGGGGCGGGCGGCGTCGGCTCGCCGGCCGAGTCGTCGACGGTGATCGCGATCCGGATCGGACGGCCGCAGGCGCGGCTGAGGGCCTCGCTGATCAGCGGCGCGAGCCGGCCCTCCAGGACCTGCTTGCCGTATTCATTGGGGACCGCGAGCAGCGCGGTGTCGGCGACCAGGGCGAGCGGCTGGCAGCGCTCGATCCACTGCTTGTCCTTGGGCTCTACCGCCTGTGGGCCCTCCCCGAGAAGCTGTTCGAGGACACGCGGCCACACTGCGGCAAGATCGGCAGGTACGTCAGCCACGGGGCACGCTTCCTCGCAGGTCCCACGGAGGTGTGGTTCTCGGGGACGATCAATGGGAGTCCGGTCAGGACAGGTAAGGACAGAACGGAAAAAGACTGTGGAGTTCTGCCACGGTAGTCGGGGCGGCTGACGTGGTTCAAGTCGTTGTCCACAGCCTGTGTACAAGGGCCCCTTGCGACCGGCCGGTTTGACCGGATGGCGTAGCCGCGCGTACCGTAACCAAGTCGAGTTGTCGATGGCTGCTGCCGCCTGCCTCCGATGGGCAAAGGTCACCCTATGTGATCACGAAGCGGTGCACTCGGGCGTATTGCGAGCTACTCGTGGGCGCACGGTGACAGCCAGGCGATGTCCCGCCACCAACGAATCATTTCTGGAGCCCCCGAGTGAGCAAGCGCACCTTCCAGCCGAACAACCGTCGTCGCGCGAAGACCCACGGCTTCCGCCTGCGCATGCGTACCCGTGCCGGCCGCGCCATCCTGGCGAACCGCCGCGCCAAGGGTCGCGCGAGCCTGTCCGCCTGATCCGCGCACAGGTCATGACGTGCTGCCTACCGAGAATCGGCTGAGGCGGCGCGAGGACTTCGCGATCGCGGTACGACGAGGGCGCAGGGCAGGACGCCCGCTCCTCGTCGTCCATCTACGCAGCGGTACAACGGACCCGCACGCGTCAGGGGAGAGCGCTCCTCCGGCACGTGCGGGTTTCGTCGTGAGCAAGGCAGTAGGCGGCGCGGTCGTCCGCAACCAGGTCAAGCGACGCCTGCGCCATCTCGTGCGCGACCGTCTCACCGAGCTGCCCCCCGGTAGCCTGGTGGTCGTACGGGCGTTGCCCGGAGCCGGCGACGCCGACCACGCACATCTGGCCCGCGACCTGGATGCCGCTCTCCAGCGACTGCTGGGAGGGGGCACGCGATGAAGTACCCGCTGCTGGCTCTCATCAAGCTGTACCAGTGGACGATCAGCCCGCTCCTGGGCCCTGTCTGCCGGTACTACCCGTCGTGTTCCCACTACGGATTCACGGCCATAGACCGGCATGGCGCGATCAAGGGCACTGCCCTGACCGCCTGGCGCATCCTGCGGTGCAACCCGTGGTCGCCCGGCGGCGTGGACCATGTCCCGCCGCGCAAGCGACCGCGCTGGCACGAAACGCTGCGCCATGCCCTGCGCGGGGACGAGGGCGGGCTCTCCGCCGAGACGAGCCCGGCCGCAGAGACCTCGCCCAATGCTCAAGGAGCCTGATTAGTGGACACGATTGCCAGTCTGTTCAGCTTCATCACCACACCTGTCTCATGGGTGATCGTCCAGTTCCACACCATGTACGGGGCGATCTTCGGCCCTGACACCGGTTGGGCCTGGGGTCTGTCCATCGTGTCCCTGGTGGTGCTGATCCGTATCTGCCTGATCCCGCTCTTCGTGAAGCAGATCAAGTCGACGCGGAACATGCAGGCGCTCCAGCCGAAGATGAAGGCGATCCAGGAGCGCTACAAGAGCGACAAGCAGCGTCAGTCCGAAGAGATGATGAAGCTGTACAAGGAGACGGGCACCAACCCGCTCTCCTCGTGCCTTCCCATCCTGGCGCAGTCCCCGTTCTTCTTCGCGCTGTACCACGTGCTGTCCGCGATCGCCTCGGGCAAGACGATCGGCGTCATCGACGAGCCGCTGCTCGCCAGCGCCCGTCAGGCCCACATCTTCGGCGCGCCGCTGGCCGCCAAGTTCATGGACAGCCCGGAGAAGGTCGAGGCGCTCCACGCCTCGCTGACCGACGTCCGTGTCGTCACCGCGATCATGATCGTGATGATGTCGGCCTCGCAGTTCTTCACCCAGCGCCAGCTGATGATGAAGAACGTCGACCTCTCGGTGAAGACCCCGTACATGCAGCAGCAGAAGATGCTGATGTACATCTTCCCGCTGATCTTCGCCGGCATGGGCATCAACTTCCCCGTCGGTGTCCTCGTCTACTGGCTGACCACCAACGTGTGGACCATGGGCCAGCAGATGTTCGTGATCAACCAGAACCCGACCCCGGGCAGCAAGGCCCAGGACGCCTACCTGCAGCGTCTGCTCAAGAGCGTCACGCAGCACGGTGAGGTTCGCGGCCGTCGTCGGAAGACCATCGTCAAGGTGATCGTCGCCAAGGGCGCCGACCGCAACGACAACGAGCGCCGCTTCTTCGCGGGTCTGGCCAAGTCCGGCTTCGCCGCCCAGGCCGACGGCACCGTGATCAAGAGCGACAATGTCTCGGTCGAGGCCGAGGGAGGCGCTCCCAAGCGCCAGCAGCCCAAGCGCCAGACCAAGTCCCAGCGTCAGACGGGCAGCGGTCAGCAGGCGGGTGGCCAGCAGACGGCGGAGCAGCCCGAGCAGACGGAGCAGGCCGAGCAGGCCGAGCAGGCCGCTCCTTCGCTGGAGAAGAAGCCGCAGGCGTCGCAGAAGGGCGCCAAGGCCGGTTCCGCCTCCGCGGGTGACAAGCCCGCCCGCCCGAGCCGGGCCAATTCCGGCCAGCGCAAGGGCCAGCAGCGGCCCAAGCACCCCTCCTCCAAGAAGTAAGCCTCCACGAAGCTAGAAGGAGTCCATCCGTGACGGAAGGCACCACCTCCGCCGCCGAGGGTGTCGACACCCTGACCCGCCTGGAGCAGGAGGGTGAGATCGCGGCCGACTACCTCGAGGGCCTGCTCGACATCGCCGATCTCGACGGTGACATCGACATGGACGTCGAGGCGGACCGGGCCTCGGTCTCGATCATCAGCGACTCCAACGGCCGTGACCTGCAGAAGCTGGTCGGCCGTGACGGAGAGGTGCTGGAGGCCCTTCAGGAGCTGACGCGGCTCGCCGTCCACCGGGAGACCGGTGACCGCAGCCGTCTGATGCTCGACATCGCGGGCTTCCGCGCCAAGAAGCGGGCCGAGCTGGCCCAGCTGGGCGCCCAGGCCGCGAGCGAGGTCAAGTCCACCGGCGAGCCGGTGAAGCTGGACCCGATGACCCCGTTCGAGCGCAAGGTCGTGCACGACGCGGTCGCGGCGGCCGGTCTGCGCAGCGAGTCCGAGGGCGAGGAGCCGCAGCGCTTCGTCGTCGTGCTCCCCGCCTGAACCCTCTCTTCGTGTCGGCCCCGTCTGTTCGCAGGCGGGGCCGCGTTTTGTCAGCCTGATAGTCAGCACCCAGTGCGCTCGGACGGTACGTGCGCGGTACGGAAGGACGGTTCCCCGTGACGGAGGCAGCGGAGGCAGCGGAGCTTCCCCAGGCGCCGGAGCAGGCGCGGACGGTCTTCGGTGAATACTTCCCGGAGGCGGTCCGGTACGCGGAGCTCCTGGCGGACGCCGGGGTCAAGCGTGGTCTCATCGGCCCGCGGGAAGTCCCGCGACTGTGGGAGCGCCATCTGCTGAACTGTGCCGTGCTCTCCGAGGTCGTCCCGGAAGGCGTCACGGTCTGCGACGTCGGCTCCGGCGCCGGTCTGCCCGGCATCCCGCTGGCCCTGGTCCGCCCGGACCTGAAGATCACGCTGCTGGAGCCGCTGCTCCGCCGCACCAACTTCCTCCAGGAAGTCGTGGAGCTGCTCGGTCTCGACCATGTGACCGTGGTCCGCGGCCGGGCCGAGGAGATGCTGGGCAAGCTCCCGCCGGTGCATGTCGTGACCGCCCGGGCCGTGGCCCCCCTCGACCGGCTGGCCGGCTGGGGCGTGCCGCTGCTCCGTCCCTACGGCGAGATGCTGGCCCTCAAGGGCGACACCGCCGAGGAGGAGATCGTCGGAGCCCGTGCCGCGCTCGCCAAGCTGGGTGTGGTGGAGGCATCCGTGCTGCATGTGGGCGAGGGCATCGTCGACCCGCTGACCACGGTGGTCCGGGTCGAGGTGGGCGAGAGCCCCGGTGGTGTGCGGTTCGCCGCCAAGCGGGCCAAGGCCGCCCGGACCAGCCGGCCGCGCCGTCGCCGCTGACCCGGCAGCCGCAGTCGTAGCCGCAGGCACGTGTGTGCCTGCGGCTTTCCGCACCCTTGTGATCATTCCTCCCGCTCTGCTCCGTACAATCGGCGATACCTGCTGATGTCGGAGTGTCGAGAGCTCCCGGCCCTGTGGCACGTGCATCGTGTTTCACGTGAAACGTCGCTCACTGCTGCAAGGGATCATCAGCCGTGGCCGTGCGGTTGCCACGCCCCGGGATCGCACACCTCAGGCGAAGCCCCCCGTGAGGGTTACGGAGTTGTCCACAGAGGTGGATTCATCCACAGATCCACGGGCCTCGCTGGTTCACGGCCCCGGAAGCATGACAGGCTCTGTGCATCGCGAGCCTGAAGCCGAGGAGAGTGAATCCTTGCGGTCCGACGCCAACACTGCGGGACCGATGACCGACCCGGTCCCCGGTCCCCGAACCGAATCGGTCGGGGCGGATGTTTCACGTGAAACACCGCCTCCGATGGACGACACCCCCATCGGCCGTGCGGCCCAGCTGGCCGTCCAGGCCCTGGGCCGGGCCGGTGAAGGACTTCCCCGGCCCGCCCGGACCCGTGTGATGGTGGTCGCCAACCAGAAGGGCGGCGTGGGCAAGACGACCACGACCGTCAATCTGGCCGCGTCCCTCGCGCTGCACGGCGCCCGCGTCCTGGTCATCGATCTCGACCCGCAGGGCAACGCCTCCACCGCGCTCGGCATCGACCACCACTCCGATGTCCCCTCGATCTACGACGTCCTCGTGGAGAGCCGACCGCTCTCCGAGGTCGTCCAGCCGGTCCTGGATGTCGAGGGCCTGTTCTGCGCCCCCGCCACCATCGATCTCGCCGGTGCGGAGATCGAGCTGGTGTCCCTGGTGGCCCGGGAGAGCCGGCTCCAGCGCGCGATCCTGGCGTACGAGCAGCCGCTCGACTACATCCTGATCGACTGCCCGCCCTCCCTCGGACTGCTGACGGTCAACGCCATGGTGGCCGGCGCCGAGGTTCTGATCCCCATCCAGTGCGAGTACTACGCGCTGGAGGGTCTCGGCCAGCTGCTGCGGAACGTCGAACTGGTGCGAGGGCACCTCAACCCGGCCCTGCATGTCTCGACGATCCTGCTCACCATGTACGACGGCCGTACCCGGCTCGCCTCGCAGGTCGCCGAGGAGGTGCGCACCCACTTCGGGGACGAGGTCCTGCGCACCAGCATCCCGAGGTCGGTGCGTATCTCGGAGGCGCCGAGCTACGGGCAGACCGTCCTCACCTACGACCCGGGCTCCAGCGGTGCCCTGTCGTATCTCGAAGCCGCACGCGAGATCGCCCTCCGTGGCGTCGAGCTGCGCTATGACGCCACCCAGGCCCACGGCGGACAGCCGCCCATGGGCCACCAGAACAGCCAGCGAATGTCGGAGGGGATGCAGTGAGCGAGCGACGTAGGGGGTTGGGACGGGGCCTCGCCGCGCTGATCCCGGCTGCTTCCCCGGAGCCTCAGGTGTCGGCCGTCGGGGCGGGGGCCGCCGGGGCCACCGTGTCTCCCGCGGGTCTTCCCGCACTCGGCTCGGAGCGGGGGGTGGCTGCGGCGAAGCTGGTGACCCTGCCGGAGAGCGGCCGGCCGGTGGAGTCCGCGTCGTCGGAGCCGGGACCCGCGCCGCTGCCGGAGGCCCCGGCCGGTGCGTTCTTCGCCGAGCTGCCGCTGGACTCCATCACGCCGAACCCGTGCCAGCCGCGCACGGTGTTCGACGAGGACGCTCTCGCCGAGCTGGTCTCCTCCATCAAGGAGGTCGGTCTGCTCCAGCCCGTCGTGGTGCGCCGGCTGGACGACGAGCGCTTCGAGCTCATCATGGGCGAGCGCCGCTGGCGGGCCTGCCGCGAGGCCGGACTGGAGCGGATCCCGGCGATCGTGCGGGCCACCGAGGACGACAAGCTGCTCCTCGACGCCCTGCTGGAGAACCTGCACCGGGCCCAGCTGAACCCGCTGGAAGAGGCCGCCGCCTACGACCAGCTGCTCAAGGACTTCGACTGCACCCATGACCAGCTGGCCGACCGGATCGGCCGGTCGCGTTCGCAGGTCACCAACACGCTGCGGCTGCTCAGGCTCTCGCTGCCGGTACAGAACCGGGTCGCCTCCGGGGTCCTCTCGGCCGGTCATGCCCGTGCCCTGCTCGCCGTGCAGGACCCGGCGGCGCAGGACCACCTCGCCCACCGGATCGTGGCCGAGGGGCTCTCGGTGCGGAATGTCGAGGAGATCGTGACGCTGATGGGCTCCGAGCCCTCGGCTCCGGTCAAGCCCCGGAAGCCGAGGGCGGGCGGCCGGGTCGCGCCGGCTCTGCAGGATCTGGCGACCCGGCTCTCCGACCGGTTCGAGACCCGGGTGAAGGTCGACCTGGGCAAGGAGAAGGGCAAGATCGTCGTCGAGTTCGCCTCGATGGACGACCTGGACCGGATCCTGTCCACCCTCGCCCCGGGCGAGGGCCGTGTCCTCGGCCAGGGCAACGCCGACCAGGGCTGAGTTCCCGCAGTCGTCCCCAGGGCGGGGCGTGATCCGGACTTCACCGGATCACGCCCCGCCCTTTGCCTGTCGGCGGTATCGCCCCGAACAGGCCGTCGTTACGATGCGGAAAGGCTTATTCGTACGGCGCTGGCCGAGGGAAACGAGGAGGAGCCGTGGGGCGTCGGCTCGTACCGCTCACCCTGGACAACCTTCCGGATCTCCCCAAGCGGTGTCGCTCCTGTGTCTTCTGGGAGCTCGACCCGGTGAGCGGGGAGGCGGCCGTGAAGGCCGGCCGCCCGGAGCTGGAGAAAGAAGCCTGGATCTCCGCGGTGCTCCTCGAATGGGGTTCCTGCGGACGGGTCGTCTATGTCGACGAGGTACCGGTCGGCTATGTGCTGTACGCGCCTCCGGCGTATGTGCCCCGTTCCACCGCCTTCCCCACCAGCCCGGTCGCCGCGGATTCCGCGCAGCTGATGACGGCCTGGATCATGCCGGGCTATCAGGGCCAGGGGCTGGGGCGGGTCATGGTGCAGACCGTGGCGAAGGATCTGCTGCGGCGCGGGTTCAAGGCGATCGAGGCGTTCGGGGACGCCCGCTGGAAGGAGCCGGCCTGTGTGCTGCCCGCCGACCATCTGCTGGCCGTGGGCTTCAAGACCGTACGGTCGCACCCGGCCTATCCCCGGCTCCGGCTGGAACTGAGGTCGACGCTCTCCTGGAAGGAGGACGTCGAGATGGCGTTGGACCGGCTGCTCGGCGCCGTACAGAAGGAGCCGGTCCTGCGGCCCCTGTGAGGTGCGGCGGCCGGAACGACGGCGGCCCGCCCCCTCGGAAGGGGGCGGGCCGCCGATGTTTCACGTGAAACAGCGAGAAGGTCAGGCCTTCGCGACGAGGAAGTCCGCCAGGTCACGCTCAAGCGCGGCCTTCGGCTTGGCGCCGACGATCGTCTTCACGACCTCGCCACCCTGGTAGACGTTCATCGTCGGGATCGACATGACGCCGTACTTCGCGGCGGTGGCCGGGTTCTCGTCGATGTTGAGCTTCACGATCTCGATCTCACCGTGCTCGGCGGCGATGGCCTCCAGCGACGGGGCGATCTGACGGCACGGGCCGCACCAGGCCGCCCAGAAGTCGACGAGAACGGGCTTGCCGCTCTTGAGGACCTCTTCCTCGAAGTTGGCGTCGGTGACGTTCTTGAGAGTGCCGGCCACGGCAGGCTCCTTCATTCGTGGGGTGTGGGGTGGGGGAGAAGAAAGGGTCAGACCGCGGGGGTCTCGGCGAGCTTCTCGCTGTCGGCGAGGGCGGCCAGGAAGCGCTCGGCGTCGAGAGCGGCGGAGCAGCCGGTGCCGGCGGCGGTGATCGCCTGACGGTAGGTGTGGTCGACGACATCGCCCGCACCGAAGACACCGGTGAGGTTGGTGCGGGTGGACGGGGCCTCGACCTTCAGGTAGCCCTCCTCGTCCAGGTCCAGCTGGCCCTTGAAGAGCTCGGTGCGCGGGTCGTGACCCACGGCGATGAAGAGGCCCGTCACCGGGAGCTCGCTGGTCTCGCCCGTCTTGGTGTTGCGCAGGGTCAGACCGCTGAGCTTCGGGTCACCGTGGATCTCGGCGACCTCGCTGTCCCAGGCGAACTTGATCTTCGGGTCGGCGAAGGCACGCTCCTGCATCGCCTTCGAGGCGCGCAGCGAGTCACGGCGGTGGACGATCGTGACCGACTTGGCGAAGCGCGAGAGGAAGGTGGCCTCCTCCATCGCGGTGTCGCCACCGCCGACCACGGCGATGTCCTGGTCCTTGAAGAAGAACCCGTCACAGGTGGCGCACCAGGAGACACCGCGGCCGGAGAGGGTGTCCTCGTTCGGCAGGCCGAGCTTGCGGTGCTGGGAGCCGGTCGTGACGATGACGGCCTTGGCCTGGTACACGTTGCCGGCGGTGTCCGTCACGGTCTTGATCTCGCCCGTGAGGTCCACGGAGACGATGTCGTCCGGAACCAGCTCGGCGCCGAAGCGCTCGGCCTGGGCGCGCATGTTGTCCATGAGGTCCGGGCCCATGATGCCGTCACGGAAGCCCGGGAAGTTCTCCACCTCGGTCGTGTTCATCAGCGCGCCACCGGCGGTGACAGCACCCTCGAAGACGAGGGGCTTCAGCGAGGCGCGAGCGGTGTAGAGCGCAGCGGTGTATCCCGCGGGCCCGGAGCCGATGATGATCACGTTACGGACGTCGCTCACGGGTTTGTTCCTCGTCTCTGCAGACTGCCTACTGCCTACGGCGGCTGGGATTGCTTCCTTCACCCCACCCAACGGATCCTACGGGGCGGGCATTCCCGAGACCGTCACTCGGCACGACGAGGAATGAGTCAGGGTTTGTCCGGCGGATCGTGGCCGGGCGCCCCTGAATCGCGCACCAGGCGGGATTCGTCAGACACGGCCTAGCGCGGCAGGGACAGCTGGGCCAGGACCGTGGCCTTGCCGCTCTCTTCGTCGGCGCAGGAGACGTCCATCACATAAGCGTGCACCCGGGTGCTGTCCGCGGTGTCGGGGAGCACGACGAGATAGGCGGGCGTGCCGCTGTAGTCGCCGCGCTGGAAGGCGAGGACCGGGTCGGTGCGCTGGATGCCGGCCCGCACACAGGCGGGCAGCTCGTCGGCCGCCGCGCTCTTCTCGCTCTTCCCGCGCGCTTCGGCGGAGAACGATTCAGGAGCGCCGCCGCCCTCCTGGGAGGCCCTGAAGCCGGCGTCCCGGTGCAGCAGGGTGCGCACCGTGGTGGCGACCGGACGGCCGTCGAACCGGGTGGTGCCGGCGGCGACGGTCGTGTCGGCCGGGCTGTCGGCGGTCGTCTCGTCGTTCCGGTCGTTCGACTGGAGGAAGAACAGCCCCAGACCGAGGACCGCGGTGCCGAAGGCGGTGCCGAGGAAGGCGGTCCGACGGCGGATCCGGCGGGGGCGACCGGGTCCGGTGGCGGCGGACGGAAGCCGGGAGGGGCGGTCGGCCGCAGGACGGGCCGGGACGGAGGGACCGGGGCGGCCGCGCGATGTTTCACGTGAAACATGGGCGTCGGCGTCCGGCGCGGTCGCGTTCAGCAGGGCCTCGGCGGCGAGGGCGGCGTCGATCCGGCCGGCGATCTCGGAGGGCATCCGCGGCGGTCCGGGCAGGGTGCCGAGCAGTCCCCGGATGTCCTCCAGGGCGGTCCGGACATCGGTGCACAGAGAGCATCCGTCGAGGTGCTCGCGGATGGCCGCTCCCCGGGAAGGGGACAGCAGACCCTCGGTGAGGTCGGAGATCTCCGAGACGTCCGGGTGCCGAGTCGTGTCGGCCGTGGAAGTCACGCGCGCCCACCTCCGCCCTTCACAACAGCTGGATTGCCCGGTCCGGATGATGTCGGTCCCGGCACCGTTGGGACGGATGCCCCCGGCGTCCGGTTCCTTCCCCCATCGGAGCCCTCGTTACCCACCGTGTCACCGCGCAGATGAGTGAGGAGCGGCAGAAGTTTGGCCCGTCCGCGCGCGCATCGGCTCTTCACGGTGCCGGTGGGGACATCGAGCAGCCGTGCGGCCTCCGCCACCGGGTATCCCTGCATGTCCACCAGGACGAGGGCCGCCCGTTGTTCGGCGGGCAGCGTGGCGAGCGCGGCGAGCAGCTGGCGGTGCAGATCCTGCCGCTCGGCGGGCGCCTCGGCCGATTCATGAGGTTCGAGGAGCTGCTCGAAGCGGGCCGTGTCGTCCACGGGGGACGTCCGGCGCGAGGCCGCCTTGCGGGCCCGGTCGAGGCAGGCGTTCACGGTGATCCGGTGCAGCCAGGTCGTGACGGCCGACTGGCCCCGGAAGGTGTGGGCGGCCCGGAACGCCGACACCAGGGCGTCCTGGACGGCGTCGGCGGCCTCCTCGCGGTCGCCGAGCGTCCGGAGCGCCACCGCCCACAGCCGGTCGCGATGGCGCCGCACAAGCTCCCCGAAGGCGTCGGGATCACCGGCCACATGGCCGGCGAGCAGATCCTGATCGCTCGGGGAGCCGGATTCGACGGCCTCTGATGCCACGTCCCCCTCCTCGATCAGTGGCATTACCCGTATTCACGCTGGTGCAACATCCGGGGAGCGGGAAGGTTACGCCGAGGACCCCTTGAAGGACACGTTGGTGACGGCCTGCTTGTAGCCGGCGTTGCTGTATTCGTCTGCCCCGGAGTGCGGGAGTGCCGTGAACCAGATCAGTACATAGCGGACCTTCTCCGGTGACTTCAGGGTCATCGGGAGAGAGGAACCGGAGGTCGTCGCCGTGGCGAGCTTCTTCATCGAGTCGGGGGAACCCCCCGGACTCAGGGAGTCCGCCGCGTACATCGTCGCGGCCGTGTGATTGCCGCCGTAGCGCAGGTCTATGGACACGGAGGCGAGACTCTGCTCGGAGCCGAGGTCGTAGACGATGCCCACGCCCTGCCGGAAGGGCGCCAGCACCGGTCCCTCGAAGAAGCTCTTGGTACGCCAGTAGGTGGACGGGTCCTTGTCGTAGGTGGCGCCCACGTTGTTGGCGTTCTGCGGTGGGCCGTCCGGGGCGTACTCCTGCGCCGCTGCGATGGTGAGCGGCTTCGCCGGCTCGGGCTTCTCGTCCCCGCCCGGGGTCTGCTGGGTGGGCGCGGGGGTCTCGGGAGTGTTCCCCTGCAGGAGCCGGTCCGCGATCTGCCAGCTGCCCAGGCCGAGGGCGGCGATCAGGAGGGCCGAGACGGCCCACTTCAGCGCCTTTCCGGTACGGCTCTGCAGCGGGGGCGGCGGGACCACGACGGGCTGGGTGACCGCGGGATGCGCCGGCGGACGCCCGTAGGTGCCCTGCTGATAGGTGGTGCGCTGGTACTCGGGCGGGCTGGGGAGCGGGAACTCCGGCTCCGGCGGGCGGATGCGCGGCATCGCCGCGACGGCCTTGGCCAGCTCGTCCGGGGTGGTGCAGGGCGGCTCCTGGCGCGAGGCGGTGGCCCCGTCGTTCGCCAGGGCCCGCATCGCGATCTCCGAAAGCCCGCGGTGGACGCCCGCCCGTACCTGATCGGGGGCGAGCAGCCCGGTGCCCTTGGGCAGGCCGGAGAGCCCGTACGCGTCGCTCTCGTACGGCCAGCGCTGGGTGAGAGCCGCGTACAGCAGGGCACCGATCGCCTCGGTGTCCGTGCGCTGGGGGCGCTCGGCGCTGATGCCGCGCAGCGCGGCGTTCACGGCGAGGCCGCGGATGCGGTACTGGCCGGTGGAGCTGCGCAGGACGGCACTGGGGGTGAGACGCAGATGCGAGAGGCCCTCGCGGTGCGCGGCGGCCATGGCCTGCGAGACCTGGCTGACGAGCTGGTAGGCGTCGTGCGGCTCCATGGGGCCGGCCGCGAGCAGCGCGGTCAGTTCGGTGGAGTCGGGCAGCCACTCGTGGACGACGTAGACGAGGTCGTTCTCCTCGACGGCGTCGAGGACCTGGACGAACCGGGGGTCTCCGAGCAGCGCGGCCGAGCGGGCGGCGGCGAGCACGGAACGGGCGCGGGGGTGGTCGGCGGGCAGGATGTGCACGCCGACGGCGCGCCGCAGCTTCTCGTCCACGGCCCGCCAGCTGCTGAAGCCGTCCAGCCGGGTGACGCACTCCTCCAGCCGGTACCGCTTCGCCAGCTTGTGGCCGCTGTGCAGTTCGGTTGCCGTGGAGGAGGACGGCTCGCCGTCGCTCTTCCGGTCGGCCGCTTCGTCCTTCGTGGTCTCGGCGGAAGGATCCGCCTTCTTCCGCTCTTCCGCCACCCCGTCGGTCGCGGCCGTGTCCGCCTTGGCGGTCAGCGGGTCGTCACCGCTGTTGTCGGCCACGTCGACGGCAGCCGTGCTACGTTCCGCCACCGTCGTTCCTGCCTCCCCATCCGTTGCGCCACATCCAACAGCCATGCCAATTGTGCCCACAGTCCGGCGCTATGCACGACACGCGTCGGCCCCCGATGGTTGTGCCGATCGCGCGTTCTCGTGCGTGGATCAGCGTCCCAGACGGCCGCGGACCATGCCGACCATGGAGTTGAGTTCCGCGATCCGCATGCGCTTGGCCGCGACGAAGAAGACCCCGAGCAGGACCACACCGCCGACCACGAGGGCGGCGAGCGACCCCAGGGCGCCGTCACCGAGCAGCTTCATCAGACCGAAGCCGGTCGCGCCGCCGACGAGTGCGGCGGGCAGCGCGGCCAGGCACAGCCGGGCGTAGGTGCGCAGGACGTGCGCGCCGTCCAGATCGCCGCCGAGGCGGTTGCGCAGCCGGCGCCAGGCGATGCCGACGCCGACCGCGTAGGCCAGGCCGTAGGCGCCGGCCATGCCGACCACGGCCCACTGGGCGGGCAGCACCACGTAACAGACGGCCGAGACGGCCGCGTTGACCGCGGCGACGATGACGGTGTTGTAGAAGGGCGTCCGGGTGTCCTCGTAGGCGTAGAAGCCGCGGAGCACGACGTACTGGACGGAGTAGGGGATCAGGCCGAGGCCGAAGGCCATCAGGATGAAGCCCATGCCCCGGGCGGCCTCGACGCCGCTGGACGCGTAGAGCAGGGTGCACATCGGGACGCCGAGCGCCAGGAAGGCGAAGGCCACCGGGACGATCGCGACGGCCGAGTTGCGCAGGCCCTGGGAGATGTCGTCGCGGACCGCGCCCGCGTCGTCGTCGTGGGCGGCGCGGGAGATCCGAGGCAGCAGGGCGGCCATGACGGAGACGGTGATGATGGCCTGCGGCATGCCCCAGATCAGCTGGGCGTTGGAGTAGGCCAGGAAGCCGGCGCCGTTCTTGCCGGACTCCTCGCCGGCCGCGGTGGCGAGCTGGGTGACGACCAGGACACCGGCCTGGTTGGCGAGCACGAACAGCACGGTCCACTTGGCCAGCTTGACCGTCTTGCCGAGGCCGTGGCCCTTCCAGTCGAAGCGGGGGCGGAAGCGGAAGCCGGTCTCGCGCAGATACGGGATCATCGCCAGGGCCTGCACGACGAGGCCGAGCAGGGTGCCGATGCCGAGCAGGCGGACGCCCTCGTCGGGGATGGTCGTGACGCCCATGTGGGATTCGGCGGAGGTGCCGTACACCCAGATGAACAGGCCGAAGGTGGCGATCATGACGATGTTGTTGAGGACCGGGGTCCACATCATCGCGCCGAACTTGCCGCGGGCGTTGAGGATCTGTCCCATCACCACGTGCACACCCATGAAGAAGATGGTGGGCAGGCAGTAGCGGGCGAAGGTGACGGCGACGCTGTTGGCCGCGGCGTCGTCGGCGATGGTGCTCGACATCGCCTTGATCAGGAGCGGTGCCGCGAACACGGCGACCGCGACGATCGCGCCGAGCGCGACCATGACGAGGGTGAGCAGCCGGTTGGCGTAGGCCTCGCCGCCGTCCTCGTCGTTCTTCATGGAGCGGACCAGCTGCGGCACGAAGACCGAGTTGAGGCCGCCGCCGACGGTGAGGATGTAGATCATCGTCGGCAGGGTGTAGGCGACGGTGAAGGTGTCACCGAGCAGGGCGGCGCCGAGGGCGCCGGTGATCACCAGACTGCGGACGAAGCCGGTCAGCCGGGAGACCAGGGTGCCGGCCGCCATCACGGCGCTCGACTTGAGCAGCCCGGACGCGCGGCCGGTCTTCTTCGGCGCGGGGGGCGCGGGCAGCGGGTTCGGCTCCGGGGCGGGCGGCGGCACCTGGCCGGGGGCCTGCTGGTCGCGGTAGAGGTGGGCGAAGGCGTCCGCCTCGGTCGCCTCCTCCCCCGCCGCGGTCACCAGGTCGTCGACACCGGTGAACTGGACGGTGTGGGCGTCGTCGGCGTACGGCAGATGGCGCGAGGGGCCGTCGGGCTCCGGCGCGGGCGTCTGGGCCCACACCCGCGGGTCCGGGGCGTGCGGCTGCACGGCCGGCTGCTGGTAGAGCGACTGCGGCTGCGCGTAGGTGCCGGGCGGGGGCGGCGGGTGCGCGGCCCGGTCGTAGAGCGCCTCGGAGACCGGGTCCTGGGCGGACAGATCGCGCCCCTGGTAGGGGTCGTGGGTGTAGGCGTCCTGGACGTACGGATCCTGGCCGTACGGGTTCGGGGCGTACGGCGACGGCTCGGGGGTCCGGCCCTGCGGCGCCTGGCCGTACAGCGCCTGGGGCGCCTGGGGTGCCTGTCCGTAGGGTCCCTGCGGGTTCGCGTGCGGGTTCGGGGCGTACGGGCCCGGGGTGTACGGGGCCTGCCCGTACGAACCCTGCTGCGGCGCGTCCGCGTCCGGGTGCTGCGGGTGCGGGCCCTGCGGCGGCGTCGGCACCGGCGGGTGACCGCCGTCCGGTGTCGGGGGCGTACCACCGGACGGCGCGGTGTTGCCCGCGCCCTGACCGCGGTCACCGTCGTACGGCGCGTTCATGGTTTACCCCACCTCATCGTCCCCGGCCGACCGGCCACGACATCGCTCAACGGTCCACTTTCTCACCCGTGCCCGACGGGTCGCCGCTTTCGGACCCGGTGTTGGGTGTCGGGTCACTCGGCTGCTCCGTCTCGGCGCCGGGGTCCGCGGCCCCCGTTCCGGCCGTGTCCTCGCCCTCCCGACCGGCCTCGGGCTCCGCTTCCGCTTCCGCCTCGGCGGCCGCCTCGGCCGCGGCGCGCCGGGCGGCAGCCCGCTTGCGCTGCCGGTACATCCGGATGCCGGCGAGGACCAGCAGCAGGACACCGCCCGCGATGACGAGCATCACGGTGGGGGTGATCTCGGAGACCTTCACCGTGAACGTCATCGGAGCGCCGTAGGGCGTCCCGTCCTCGGTGTACAGCTGGGCCCTCATCAGGACCGGGCCGTTGGCGTTCGCCGAGGCGGTGAACTTCACCGACTGGCTGTGGCCGCCGTCGATCGTCACCGGCCGCGAGGCGACCGGGTCGCCCTCGACCAGCTTCAGACGGGTCCGGTTGTCGGAGGACAGCCGCAGCTCCAGATGCTCCACGCCCTGCAACAGCCGGTTCTGCACGGTCACCGGGATGGTGGCGCTCCGGCCGGACAGCGTGAGGTCCGACTTCTTGACCAGCTGCACCTCTTCGGTGAGGCTCCGCAGATAGCGCAGGACCTCCTCGCGGTAGAGGGTGGCCGAGGGGTTCTCGCCCCTCCAGGAGGTGGACATCTCCCGGCTGATCGCGTTGGTGAAGGGCGGCACGACCCGGTCCGCGGCGGTCAGGATCACCCGGAAGTCGTCCAGCTCGTCCCGGGTCTCCTTCATCTTCTGGAAGGCCGCGGTGTCGAGTTCCTGCGCGCGCAGCTTCTTCGGGTACGAGGCGCTGCCCGGGACCCGCGTGGAGGCGTCCGGGTCGGCGGTGTCCAGAGCGGCACTGGGAAGGTCCTGCGGCTCCGTCCACCGCTTGGCGGACAGCGCCTGCAGCGCCGCCGCCATGCTCTGGGCCTGCGCGGTGGAGGGCATGCGCTGCGGGGCGACCACGACGCTGCGCTGCTGTTCGGGCAGCTCCAGGGTCGTGGCCAGCGACTGGGCGAGGAACGACTGGATCGCCAGCGTGGAGTTCTCGGCGCGGACGAGGTCTCCCTGGAACGCCTTCGACAGCGCGGCGTCGCTCACCACCGCGGTCGTGCCGCCGCCCACCGCACGAGCGGCGGTCGGCGTGTACGGCAGATCGTCGCGGAAGCTGTCGCTGCGGGCGATCACATTGCGCGCGCCCGCCGAGGTGGCGACCGACATGACGGAGGGATCGACGGCACCGTCGACGGGCCAGGCGAAGTCGGTCGACGGCTTCACATGGAGCACCGTCTCGACCGTGCCGGACGCCAGCGCGGTCGCCTGCTGGAGGTGCGTCAGGGAGCCCGGGACCTCCTTGCCGTGGTGGGCGAGGGCGGCCAGATCGGGATCGGCGAAGGGCAGGGCGACGACCTTGTGGCCCTGCACGGCCTTCTCCAGCTGGTCCAGCCAGCGCTTGGCGATGTCCTGGTGCTGGCCCGGCACCGTGGTCGTGCCGTTCTTGACCATGTACGGCGCGGCCATGGCGTCCACACTGGCGAGCAGGTCCGGGTCGATGACCCAGGTCACCGGGAGGTCCTTGCCGAGCGAGACCATCTCGTCGAGCCGCCCGCCGGGGGCGAGGTCGGCGGCGAGATCGTCGTTCTCGAACACGGGGGTCTGCTGCTGGTTCGCGCCCGTCTCGGCGGAGACGTGCGCCGTGGAGATCAGCGGCCAGAGATAGGTGAGTTTGGTGCGCTTCTCGGTCTCGTCGGGCTGGTACGGCAGGAAGGTCCGCTCGATGCCGAGCACCCGGTCGTACGGCTGGCTCGCGGTCCGTCCGCTGACGGACACCCCGAGCTGATAGACGCCCGGGTCGTCGAGCTCCAGCTTGGACACGGGCACGGACAGCGAGAAGTCGCGGCTGAGCCCGGAGCCGAGCCGGGGGATCTCGACCGTGTAGCGCCCGCCGAGCGCCTCCCCTTCGCCGCCGAGACGGAAGGCGCCCCGGCCGGACACGTCGTCGATCTCGCTGCGATTGGTCATCCGGGGGCCGACCCGGAGGTCGACGGTGGCGTTGGTCACGGCCTGCTTGGTCCGGTTGGTGACCGTACCCGTGACGGTGAGCGTGTCGCCGTCCACGGGGGCCTTCGGCGCCAGGGTCTCCAACGACACGTCCACGCCGCCGGCGCTGTTCGCGCTCTCGGCGGCCTGGGCCGCCGGCGCGGGCACACCCTGAAGGAGGCCGGTCAGCAACGGCGCGGCCACAGCGAGTGAGGCCATGCGCCGTAGCCTGCGGCGGGCAGGTGAGGGATGGGTCCCCTGAATAGCTGCCGCCTCGCCCACGCGTCGCCCGTCCTCGTCGTTGTCTCGTGGTGTCAGTGGTGTCGGTGCTTCCGGATGCTGTGTCCAGGCATGGTAACGAGCAGCGCGGGGGCCGAGTGCCGGGGACCGCTCCGGCGGAGGGCGCGCACGGGCTTCCCCGGAACCTCTCCCGGGGCCGTTCGGGCCCCGCGGGCGGGAAACCGGGACGCCGGGGTGAGCCGGGGCACGTACCCTTTTCTGTTGTGCCGAACGCCAACGAAGACACCCCCACCGCACTGAGCCAGGTGCAGCGCCGCGCCGTCAGCGAACTGCTGCGCGTCTCCCCTGTCGCCGACGACCTCGCCCTTCGCTTCAAGGAGGCGGGGTTCAGCCTCGCGCTGGTCGGCGGCTCGGTACGGGACGCGCTTCTTGGCCGTCTCGGCAACGACCTGGACTTCACCACCGACGCCCGCCCCGAGGACGTCCTGAAGATCGTCCGGCCCTGGGCCGACGCGGTCTGGGAGGTCGGAATCGCGTTCGGCACGGTCGGCTGCCAGAAGAGCGGTTACCAGGTGGAGGTCACCACCTACCGCTCCGAGGCGTACGACCGCACCTCCCGCAAGCCCGAGGTCTCCTACGGCGACTCCATCGAGGAGGACCTGGTCCGCCGCGACTTCACCGTCAACGCGATGGCCGTGGCACTCCCCGAGAAGGAGTTCATCGACCCGCACGGCGGTCTGGAGGATCTGGCCGAGCGGGTGCTGCGCACCCCCGGTACCCCCGAGGAGTCCTTCTCCGACGACCCGCTGCGGATGATGCGTGCCGCGCGCTTCGCCGCGCAGCTGGACTTCGCCGTGGCCCCCGAGGTCGTCACCGCCATGACGGAGATGGCGGGCCGGCTGGAGATCGTCTCCGCCGAGCGGATCCGCGAGGAGTTCAACAAGCTCCTGCTCTCGGCCCACCCCCGCAAGGGCCTCGGGCTCCTCGTCGGCGCCGGTCTCGCCGCGCATGTCCTGCCCGAGCTTCCGGCGCTGCGTCTGGAGAGCGACGAGCACCACCGGCACAAGGACGTCTACGAGCACTCCCTCACCGTCCTCGACCAGGCCATCGACCTGGAGGAGAACGGCCCGGACCTGGTGCTGCGGCTGGCGGCCCTGCTCCACGACATCGGCAAGCCGCGTACCCGCCGCTTCGAGAAGGACGGCCGGGTCTCCTTCCACCACCACGAGGTGGTCGGCGCGAAGATGACCAAGAAGCGCATGATCGCGCTCAAGTACTCCAACGAGATGGTCAAGGACGTCTCGCGGCTGGTGGAGCTGCATCTGCGCTTCCACGGCTACGGCACGGGTGAGTGGACCGACTCGGCCGTCCGCCGCTACGTCCGGGACGCGGGCCCTCTGCTCTCCCGGCTCCACAAGCTGACCCGCTCCGACTGCACCACGCGCAACAAGCGCAAGGCCGCCGCGCTCTCCCGCGCCTACGACGGTCTGGAGGAGCGCATCGCCCAGCTCCAGGAGCAGGAGGAGCTGGATGCGATCCGTCCCGACCTGGACGGCAACCAGATCCAGGAGATCCTCGACATCGGCCCCGGTCCGGCCATCGGACGCGCCTACAAGTTCCTGCTTGAGCTGCGCCTGGAGAACGGGCCCATGGAGCGGGACGCCGCTGCCGCCGCGCTCAAGGAGTGGTGGGCGACCCAGGAAGGCTGAGCTGGAGCCGGCCGTTTCACGCGATGTTTCACGTGAAACATCGGTGGGCCGACAGTGCGGAGGGGCGGTGTTTCACGTGAAACACCGCCCCTCGGTCATTCGGCCGCGCGCCGCCACCACAAGGCCAGGGGGATGACGGCGTAGAGGACGGACACCAGCACGACGAGCGCGGACGAGCGCCCGTCGGGCGGCAGCATCAGGGCCGCGACCCCGGCCGCACCGACGAAGGCGACATTGAAGAGCACGTCGTAGAGCGAGAAGACGCGTCCGCGGTAGGCGTCGTCCACCGTGGTCTGGACGACGGTGTCCGTCGCGATCTTCACCCCCTGGGTGGTCAGGCCCAGCGCGAAGGCCGCCACCAGGAAGGGGGCCTTCGCGAAGGTCAGCCCCAGGGCGGGGGTGAGAACGGCGGCGCCCCCCGCGCAGCACATGATCCAGCCGAATGCTCCCAGGCGCCCGATCGCCCAGGGCGAGAGCACCGCCGCGGCGAAGAAGCCCGCCCCGGATGTGGCGACAGCCAGCCCGAGGACCGCGAGCCCCTGCGCCTCGGTGGTGCCCCACGTGTACCGGCTGAGCATGAGCAGCGTCACGAACAGCGCGCCGTAGCAGAACCGCATCAGGGTGACCGCGGCGAGCGCGCGGGCGGCGGGGCGCCGCTGGGACAGATGCCGCAGCCCGCTCACCAGTCCCCGCGCGGTGGAGGACAGCGCGGCGCCGAGCCGGGGCTGGATCTTGTCCGGGTCGGGCCCGAGCAGTTCGCGGGACATCCGGAGCGAGGAGAGCGCGGAGCAGAGGTAGAGCGCGGCACCCAGCAGGACGACGGCGGCGTCGGAGTTATGGGCGATCAGCCGGACGATGAAGGCGAGCCCCCCGCCGAGCGTCGCCGCGAGGGTGCCGGCGGTCGGCGACAGCGAGTTGGCGATGACCAGCCGCTCGTCGTCGACCACGCGCGGGAGCGCGGCGGAGAGTCCGGCCAGGACGAAACGGTTGACGGCCGTGACGGCGAGGGCGGAGGCGAAGAAGAGCGCGTCGGGCACGGAGGACAGCATGAGCAGCGCGGTCCCGCAGGCCAGGAGAGCCCGGAGCGCGTTGCCGTAGAGGAAGACCTGGCGCCGCTCCCAGCGGTCGAGCAGCACGCCGGCGAACGGCCCGACGAAGGAGTACGGCAGCAGCAGGACCGCCATGGCGGAGGCGATCGCGGCGGCGCTGGTCTCGTTCTCGGGGGAGAAGACGACATAGGTGGCCAGCGCGACCTGGTAGACGCCGTCGGCGCACTGGGAGAGCAGTCGCACGGTCAGCAGACAGCGGAAGTCCCGCAGATGGAGGAGGACGCGCAGATCACGCACGACGGACATGGCAGCAAGACTCACATACGACGAGGGTCCCCGGGCAGTGCCACGGGGACCCTCGTCGTCGGACCGTCGGTTCTCAGCGGTCCGTTCGGACTGCCGGACGGCCTTCAGGGGCCGGCCGGTGCGCGGTTCAGCGCTCGACCTCGCCCTTGATGAACTTCTCGACGTTGGCCAGGGCCTCGTCGTCGAAGTACTGCACCGGCGGGGACTTCATGAAGTAGCTCGACGCGGAGAGGATCGGGCCGCCGATGCCGCGGTCCTTGGCGATCTTCGCGGCGCGCAGGGCGTCGATGATGACACCCGCGGAGTTCGGGGAGTCCCAGACCTCGAGCTTGTACTCCAGGTTCAGCGGAACGTCGCCGAAGGCGCGGCCCTCGAGGCGGACGTACGCCCACTTGCGGTCGTCCAGCCAGGCCACGTAGTCCGACGGGCCGATGTGGACGTTCTTCTCGCCGAGGTCCCGGTCGGGGATCTGGGAGGTGACGGCCTGCGTCTTGGAGATCTTCTTGGACTCCAGGCGCTCGCGCTCGAGCATGTTCTTGAAGTCCATGTTGCCGCCGACGTTCAGCTGCATGGTGCGCTCGAGGCGGACACCGCGGTCCTCGAACAGCTTCGCCATGACGCGGTGCGTGATGGTCGCGCCGACCTGCGACTTGATGTCGTCACCGACGATCGGGACACCGGCCTCGGTGAACTTGTCCGCCCACTCCTTGGTGCCGGCGATGAAGACCGGGAGGGCGTTGACGAAGGCGACCTTGGCGTCGATGGCGCACTGGGCGTAGAACTTCGCCGCGTCCTCGGAGCCGACGGGCAGGTAGCAGACGAGGACGTCGACCTGTCGGTCCTTGAGGATCTGGACGACGTCGACCGGGGCCTCGGTGGACTCCTCGATGGTCTGGCGGTAGTACTTGCCGAGACCGTCGAGGGTGTGGCCGCGCTGGACGGTGACGCCGGTGGCCGGCACGTCGCAGATCTTGATGGTGTTGTTCTCGCTGGCGCCCATGGCGTCCGCCAGATCGAGGCCGACCTTCTTCGCGTCGACGTCGAAGGCGGCCACGAACTCCACGTCACCCACGTGGTAGTCGCCGAACTGGACATGCATCAGACCGGGGACCTTGGACGCCGGGTCGGCGTCCTTGTAGTACTCGACGCCCTGCACCAGCGAAGTGGCGCAGTTGCCCACGCCGACGATGGCTACGCGAACCGAACCCATTTCGGTTGCTCCCTGTGTGATCGTGGAAGCCCTGCGGCGAGCAGGGTTTCACTTGGCGGTGTCGTCGGACGGATCCGGCCGGGGAGTGCTCCCGGGCCGGGGCAGACCGTCCGTGTCTCCAGAGTTTTCGTGCTGCCGAGCGGTGTCCTCGGGTTCGGAACGCTGGTCCCGTCCCGCCCGCTCGCTCTCGATGAGCTCGTTCAGCCAGCGCACTTCGCGTTCCACGGACTCCATTCCGTGGCGCTGGAGTTCGAGCGTGTAGTCGTCCAGACGCTCGCGCGTCCGGTTCAGGGAGGCGCGCATCTTCTCCAGACGCTCCTCCAGCCGACTGCGCCGGCCCTCCAGCACCCGCATCCGCACGTCGCGTTCGGTCTGGCCGAAGAAGGCGAAGCGGGCGGCGAAGTGTTCGTCTTCCCAGGAGTCGGGGCCGGTGTGGGAAAGGAGCTCTTCGAAGTGCTCCTTCCCTTCGGTCGTCAGCCGGTAGACGATCTTGGCGCGGCGTCCCGAGAGTGAGGCCGCCACGGCGTCCTCGGGCCCACTGCCCGGCTCCTCGATCAACCGGCCGTTGGCGACCAGCGTCTTGAGGCAGGGGTAGAGGGTCCCGTAGCTGAACGCCCGGAAGATCCCCAGCGAGGTGTTGAGCCGCTTGCGCAGCTCGTACCCGTGCATCGGGGCCTCACGGAGCAGACCGAGAACGGCGAACTCGAGGATTCCTGAACGCCTGCTCACTCGCCGCCTCCTTCGCTCTGCGGACCCGCCCGCCGTGCGGACGGGTCTCGGTGACCTCATGGGAAAACTCGTATGCCGAGCCGATGTGCCGCGCTGATGTATCGACTCGATACATCCAGACGATAGGGCTGCCCCTGTGTCGCGACAAGGGGGGCTCGGGTGACCGGTGTCACATCACCAATTCACAGCAATCGACTTGCCTGATTTGGGGTGAACTCGGACTCTAGGCAGGTTTTGGCCGTGCGTAGTCTGTGCGGCATGCAGACCACCGGGAACCGCGCAATGCCGCGAAGCGTCAGTGAAGCGAGTGCCCGGTCGGCACGGTCCGGCCTTGTCCGAGGCGCGGCCGTGTGCATGTCGGGGGGACCGGAACTCAACTGCCGCTTCCAGGCGTACGCGCCTGCCCGAGGAGTAGTCGTTCGATGAGCGAGCACCGTCGCAAAATGCCGCAACAGCCGCCGACCGGCGGCCGCGCTGCGGCCCGGCGCGCCGCCCAGCAGCCCATGGGCCGCGGGCCGGCCCCTGACCATGATTCCGCTGCGGGGTCCCCTTCGGCCTCGTACGGTCCGCCCTCCACGCACGGTGGAGAGGAGCGTCCCTACGGCGGACGCGCCGAGGCCCGGCGGGCCGCTCAGCGGGGCGGGCGCAGGCGCGTACCCGAGAACGGAGGCGCCGGCGGGGGGCGCCGCGGCGGGGGCGGTGGCACGCCCCGGGGCGGCGGCGGACCCGGACGCTGCAGGGACGGCGGCCGGCCGCCCGGCAAGAAGCGGATGATCGACTATCCGCGTCACGACAAGTACGGCTGGAAGCGCTGGCTGCCCTCGTGGAAGCTGACGACGGGTCTGTTCCTGGGATTCATCGGCAGCCTGCTGGGCGCGAGCGTCGCCGCGTACGCCTGGGTGGACATTCCCAACGAGGCCCTCAGCGCCAAGCAGCAGAACAACGTCTTCTACTGGGACGACGGCACGCAGATGGCCGCGACCGGTGGTGACGTCAACCGTCAGATCGTCGAGTACGCGCAGATCCCGCAGGCCATGCAGGACGCGGTCGTCTCCGCCGAGAACAAGACCTTCTGGACCGACTCCGGCATCGACCCGTGGGGCATCGGCCGTGCCGTGTGGAACATGGCCAAGGGCGGGAACAAGCAGGGTGGCTCGACCATCACCCAGCAGTACGTGAAGAACAACCGTCTCGACGACCAGTCGCAGACGGTGAGCCGCAAGGTCAAGGAACTCTTCATCTCCATGCGGGTCGGCAACGACCTGGAGAAGAACGAGATCATGGCGGGCTACCTCAACACCTCGTACTACGGCCGCGGTGCCTACGGCATCCAGGCCGCGGCCCGCACGTACTTCGGCAAGGACGCCCGCAAGCTCAACCCGAGCGAGTGCGCCTTCCTCGCCTCACTGCTCAAGGGCGCCACGTACTACGACCCGGCCGGATCCCCCGAGATCGACCCGACGGCCACGGCCGAGAAGAACACCGTCCGGGCCAAGAAGCGCTGGAAGTGGATCCTCAACGAGATGGTCAAGGACGGGCGCCTGACCGCGGCCGAGCGCGCGAAGTACCCCGAGTTCCCGAAGGTGAAGCCTCGCAAGCAGGGCGCGCAGCTCGGCGGCCAGGTCGGCTACCTGGTGCGGACGGCCGAGGCGAACTTCATCAACAAGAACGACCTGGGCATCACCACGCAGCAGTTCGCCAAGGGCGGCTACGAGGTGCACACGACCTTCAAGAAGAAGAACGTCAAGGCCCTCGAGGACGCCGTCAGCGGCATCTACAAGGAGTACATCAAGCCGGAAGAGCGTCCGATCACCGACACCCATGTGCAGTTCGGCGGCGCGTCGGTGGACCTGAAGACGGGCGCCATCGTGGCGCTGTACGGCGGCAAGAACGCCACCGAGCACTTCATGAACAACGCGGACACGACCGGTGCCCAGGTCGGCTCGACCTTCAAGCCCTTCGTGCTGGCCGCCGCGATGCGGGACGGCGTGCGCAACCCCAAGCTCGACAAGGTGCAGGGCCCCACCGACCGTACGAAGGTCGACCCGGACAAGAGCCGCTACAACGGCCAGAACGGCCTGGTGATCAAGAACTACGACGGCACGGTCTGGCGCGACGAGAAGGACAAGGAGTGGCGCCAGGTCAACGATGACGACGCGAGCTACGGCAACATCGACCTGCGTGAGGCGATGGAGCACTCCGCCAACTCGCCCTATGTCCAGCTCGGCATGGACGTCGGCATCGACAAGGTCCGCCAGGCCGCCATCGACGCGGGTCTGCTGGAATCCTCGCTGGTGAAGGGCGATGTGCCGTCGTTCACCCTCGGTATCTCCTCCCCGAGCGCGATCCGGATGGCCGGCTCGTACGCCACTTTCGGCAACAACGGCAAGCAGAACGACCCCTTCTCCGTGACCAAGGTCCTCCAGCGTGGCGAGGTCATCTACGAGCACAAGCTGGCGCCCAAGCAGGCGTTCTCGACCGCGATCGCGAGCAACGTCACCGATGTCCTGAAGGACGTCGTCAAGAAGGGCACCGGACGGACGGCCGCCCTGCCCGATCGTGACTCGGCCGGCAAGACGGGTACGACCGACCGCAACAACTCTGCTTGGTACGTGGGGTACACCCCCGAGCTGTCGACCGCCGTCGACATGTACCGCTTCGACGACGACGACTCGGCCAAGGACCGCACGTTCGAGTCCATGTACGGAACCGGCGCCCAGCCGAAGATCCACGGAAACTCGTTCCCCTCCCGCATCTGGCGCGAGTACATGACCGCGATGCTGCAGGGCACCCCGGTGCAGGGCTTCCCGGAGCCCGAGGAGCTCGACGGCGAGCCGGTCTTCGGCGGCGGCGCCGTCAGCCCGACGCCGACGCCGAGCCCGACGCCGTCGCAGGAGCCGACCGAGGAGCCGTCGGAGGAGCCGACCACCCAGGCGCCGACCAAGTCCCCGAAGCCGGAGAAGTCCTGCACCGTCTGGGAATGGCCGTGCGATCCGAGCGGTGAGAACAACGGCGGGGCCGCGAACGGCGGTGCCACCGACGGCGGGGCCGCCAACGGTGGAGCCGCCAATGGCGGGGCCGCGAACGGTGGAGCCGCGAACGGCGGGGCCGCGAACGGTGGAGCCGCGAACGGCGGGGCCGCCAATGGCGGGGCCGCGAACGGCGGCACCGAGACCGGCGGAGCCGCCAACGCCGGGACGACCGGCGGCGACAACGGCGGGGGCCGGCCCAACGGCGGCACCGGCTGGGGTGCCATCGGCGGCTGAGCCGCCGCGCCCGGCACCTTCGAGGGCCGCCGCGCCCGGTCCGTACCTCGCGTACGGCACCGGGTGCGGCGGCCCTCCCCGCATTCCCGGGCCCGTACGGCAGGATGGCCCCCATGCCGAGCCTCCAGAAGACGAGCCCTCCGCGGGATCAGGTGGTCCGCCCCACCCACGCGGACGAAGTGGCGGCCCGGGGCAGCGAGCTGATCGGCGGGCCGGCCGGACGCCGGGCGGCACCCGGCCGAGGCGGGCTCACCCCGGTCGGCGTGGTGGCCCTGGTGACCCTCGGCATGTTCGCCCTCGGCATGGTGCAGAAACTGCCCTGCTACAACTGGGCCTGGTTCCAGGGCTCCACCTCCCAGTACACCCACGCCTGCTACTCCGACATCCCGCACCTGTTCTCCGGACGCGGCTTCGCGGACGGCCTGGTCCCGTACTTCGACCGGATCGGCGGCGACATACCGTTCCTGGAGTACCCGGTCCTGACCGGCCTGTTCATGGAGGTCGCCGCCTGGCTGACCCCGGGCGGCGAGCTGATCGCGCGGCAGCAGTCGTACTGGATGGTCAACGCGGGCCTGCTGATGGTCTGCGCGGCCGTGCTCGCCGTCTGCGTCGCGCGGACGCACCGCACGCGCCCCTGGGACGGTCTCCTGGTGGCCCTCGCGCCCGCCTTCGCGCTCACCGCCACCATCAACTGGGACCTGCTGGCCGTCGCCCTCACCGCCGCCGCGATGCTGCTGTGGTCGCGCGGGCGCCCGTTCGGCTCCGGGGTGCTGCTCGGCCTCGCGACGGCCGCCAAGTTCTATCCCGTGCTGCTGCTCGTCCCCCTGTTCCTGCTGTGCTGGCGGGCGGGGCGGCCGCGGGCGTTCGCCACGGCGGCCGCGGGCGCGGCCGGGGCGTGGCTCGTGGTCAATCTGCCGGTGATGCTGGCGGCGCCCGAGGGCTGGCGGCAGTTCTACGTCTTCAGCACCGAGCGGAACGTCGACTACGGCTCGATCTGGCTGCTGATCAGCCAGAACACCGGAAACACGATCCCGCCCGGCACGGCCAACCGCGGGGCGATGGCCCTCATGGCCCTCGCGGTCCTGGGCCTCGCGTATCTGACCCTGACCGCGCCGCGCCGGCCCCGGTTCGCCCAGCTGGCGTTTTTGATCGTGGCAGCGTTCGTGCTGGTCAACAAGGTCTACTCGCCGCAGTACGTGCTGTGGCTCGTGCCGCTCGCCGCGCTCGCCCGGCCGCGCTGGCGGGACTTCCTCATCTGGCAGACGGGCGAGGTGCTCTACTTCCTCGCCATCTGGCTCTATCTGGCCTACGGGGCGAGCGGCGACAAGCAGGGTCTGCCGGGCGACGGCTACCAGTTCGCGATCGTCCTGCACGTCCTCGGCACGCTCTGGCTGTGCGCGCTGGTCGTCCGCGACATCCTCGCGCCCGACCGGGACGAGGTGCGGCGGGACGGCTCGGACGACCCGTCGGGCGGGGTCCTGGACGGTGCCGGGGACGTGTTCGTCCTCGGCCGCACGGCGCGCACGGCGCGCACGGCGCGTACGGCGCTCGGGGCGCTCGGGACGCTTCCCGGGGAGCCGGACGGCCCGGGGCCGCGGGTGGAGTGGGGTACGCCGGAGAAGTGAACCCGGCGGATGTAAGAGGAGCGGCCCCCGGGGTGTCCCGGGGGCCGCTCCTCTCTCGTACGGGGGCGTCGGCGGATGCCGGTCCCGGACCGCCGGCGGGCGGTCCGGCGGATCAGCGCTCGACGATCCGGTCGAACTGGGTCGTGGTGTGGCGCAGGTGCGCGACGAGCTCGTCGCCCACCTTGGGCTCCTGGGCGTCGGCCGGCACGAACAGGATCGACACCTGCATGTGCGGCGGCTCGGCGAACCAGCGCTGCTTGCCGTCCCAGACGAACGGGGAGAGGTTCCGGTTCACCGTGGCGAGACCGGCACGGGCGACGCCCTTGGCGCGCGGCATCACGCCGTGCATGGCCTTCGGGGCCTCCAGGCCGACCCCGTGCGAGGTGCCGCCGGCGACCACCACGAGCCAGCCCTCCGAGGCGGCCTTCTGCTGCCGGTAGCCGAAGCGGTCGCCCTTGGCGACGCGGGTGACGTCGAGGACCGATCCCCGGTACTCGGTGGCCTCGTGGTCGCCCAGCCACAGCCGGGTGCCGATCCGGGCGCGGAACCGGGTCTGCGGGAACTGCTGCTGGAGCCGGGCCTGCTCCGCGGCGCGCAGATGGCTGACGAACATGGTGTGCAGCGGCAGCCGGGCGGCCCGCAGCCGGTCCATCCAGGCGATGACCTCATCGACGGCGTCGGTGCCGTCGGTGCGGTCCAGCGGCAGGTGCAGGGCGAAGCCCTCGAGGCGGACGTCCTCGATGGCCGCGTGCAGCCGGGGCAGGTCCTCCTCGTGGACGCCGTGGCGCTTCATCGAGCTCATGCACTCGATGACGACCCGGGCGCCGACCAGGGCGTGCACACCGTCCACGGACGACACGGAGCGGATCACCCGGTCCGGCAGCGGCACCGGCTCCTCGCCCCGCCGGAAGGGGGTGAGGACGAGCAGGTCGCCGCTGAACCAGTCCTTGATCTGGGCGGCCTCGTACGTGGTGCCCACCGCGAGCACGTCGGCGCCGAGCCGGGCCGCCTCCTCGGAGAGGCGTTCGTGGCCGAACCCGTAGCCGTTGCCCTTGCAGACCGGGATGAGACCGGGGAACTGCTCGGTCACGGTCTTCTGGTGCGCCCGCCAGCGAGCGGTGTCGACATAGAGGGAGAGCGCCATGGCCGGCCCGGGACCTTTCTGGTGGCTACGACAGATCGAGAGAAGGTGTACGAACTGCTTATGAGACTACGCAAGCCTCGGGCGTGCCGTCAGCGCCGCGACATGTAGATGTCCAGGGCCTTGTGCAGGAGCTTGTTGAGCGGGAAGTCCCACTCGCCCACGTACTCGGCGGCCTCGCCGCCGGTGCCGACCTTGAACTGGATGAGGCCGAAGAGGTGGTCGTTCTCGTCCAGCGAGTCCGAGATGCCCCGCAGGTCGTAGACGGTCGCGCCCATCGCGTACGCGTCGCGCAGCATCCGCCACTGCATCGCGTTCGAGGGCCGGAACTCACGGCCGATGTTGTCGGAGGCGCCGTAGGAGTACCAGACGTGTCCGCCGACCACGAGCATGGTGGCGGCGGAGAGGTTCACTCCGTTGTGGCGGGCGAAGTAGAGCCGCATGCGGTTGGGGTCCTCGTTGTTGAGGACGGTCCACATGCGCTGGAAGTACGAGAGCGGGCGCGGGCGGAACTTGTCGCGGACGGCCGTGATCTCGTACAGCCGCTGCCACTCGGCGAGGTCCTCGTAGCCGCCCTGGACGACCTCGACACCGGCCTTCTCGGCCTTCTTGATGTTGCGGCGCCACAGCTGGTTGAAGCCCTTGAGGACGTCGTCGAGCGCGCGGTTCGCGAGCGGCACCTGGTACACGTAGCGGGGCTGCACGTCGCCGAAGCCGGCGCCGCCGTCCTCGCCCTGCTGCCAGCCCATCTTCCGCAGCCGGTCGGCGACCTCGAAGGCGCGCGGCTCGATGTGGGTGGCCTCGATGTCCCGCAGACGCTTGACGTCCGGGTCCTGGATGCCGGCCTTGATCGCGGCCGCGTTCCAGCGGCGGATGACGACCGGCGGGCCCATCTTCACGGAGAAGGCGCCCTGGTGCTTCAGATGGGCGAGCATCGGCTGGAGCCAGTCGTCCAGGTTCGGGGCGTACCAGTTGATGACCGGGCCCTCGGGCAGGTAGGCCAGGTAGCGCTTGATCTTCGGCAGCTGTCGGTACAGCACCAGACCGGCGCCGACGAGCCGGCCCTCCTTGTCGAACCAGCCGAGGCTCTCCGAGCGCCACTCGGTCTTGACGTCCGCCCATGCCGGAACCTGGCAGTGACTGGCCGAGGGCTGGCTCTGGATGAACGCCAGATGCTGCTCGCGGCTGATGGTCCTCAGGGTCAGGCTCATGTCGGGGCGCTCCTCGGCAGGTGTGTCCCCATCGGGTCAGGGGCTCCGGCTCTCGCGCCGAAGCCTACTGCGACCTCGGAGCGCTCCGAATGGCCGTGCCGGGCCCGGCATCCCCCGTGACGTGCCGGGACCGGCACGAGGTCGAGTCATGATCGACTCGCCTGCTAGTGGATCACGCCGCCGAAGAGGCCGCCGTGGGCCATGCCCAGGAAGAAGCCCACGCCCGCCAGGCCGAGCCCCACGACCAGCACGAAGCGTTCGCGTGTGGTGGCGGAGATGTACTGCCCGTAGGCGCCGGTCAGGATCCCGATCAGACCGGACCAGGAGCTGAGCAGATGCAGGTTGTGGAACATCGCGGTGATGAAGGAGAGCAGGCCCAGCACCAGCGTCACGGCCATCAGGGTGTCCTGGACCGGGTGGGGCTTGCCGTCGGTGGCGAAGAGGGAGTGTCCGGAGTCGGGTCGCATTGCCTGTGCCATGGGGCACCTCCTGGCGTACCTGCGGGACGGCGGCGCCTGTGACGCCGCCGACATCCGTCGTGTACAGATTGCGGCCCTCCACCGCTGGATTTCAACCGCAGCGCCCTCTCGGGCCGTGTTTCGACCGCGGTGCCCCTCACCACTGAATTTCAACCGAGGGGTGATGTGCGGGTAGTCTGTACCGTCTGCACCGGTGTCTGCCCAGGTCCGTCCAGGACTCGCGTGGCCGGCGCCGTTGCTACACGCATCACGACCCTCCTGCCACGGAACGACCGTGGCCGCTGAGTCCAAAGGAGGTGGGTTCCACATGCGTCACTACGAGGTGATGGTCATCCTCGACCCCGATCTCGAGGAGCGCGCTGTCTCCCCGCTGATCGAGAACTTCCTCTCCGTCGTCCGTGAGGGCAACGGAAAGGTCGAGAAGGTCGACACCTGGGGCCGTCGTCGTCTCGCCTACGAGATCAAGAAGAAGCCCGAGGGCATCTACTCGGTCATCGACCTGCAGGCCGAGCCTGCGGTCGTCAAGGAGCTCGACCGCCAGATGAACCTGAACGAGTCGGTCCTCCGGACCAAGGTCCTCCGCCCCGAGACCCACTGAGCCTTCGGCTCAAAGGTTCTCGGGTCCGAGTAGCAACAAGCAGCCAGAAGCAATCCCGCCGAGAGGTTCACCCATGGCAGGCGAGACCGTCATCACGGTCATCGGCAATCTTGTCGACGACCCCGAGCTGCGCTTCACCCCGTCCGGCGCGGCGGTCGCGAAGTTCCGTGTCGCGTCCACTCCCCGCACCTTCGATCGTCAGACCAACGAGTGGAAGGACGGCGAAAGCCTCTTCCTGACCTGCTCGGTCTGGCGTCAGGCGGCGGAGAACGTCGCGGAGTCCCTTCAGAAGGGCATGCGCGTCGTCGTGCAGGGCCGTCTGAAGCAGCGGTCCTACGAGGACCGCGAGGGTGTCAAGCGCACGGTCTTCGAGCTGGACGTCGAGGAAGTCGGCCCCAGCCTGAAGAACGCCACGGCCAAGGTCACCCGTACCACCGGTCGCGGTGGCCAGGGTGGCGGCGGCTTCGGCGGCGGCCAGCAGGGTGGCGGCGGCGGTGGCTGGGGCAACGCCCCTCAGCAGGGCGGCGGCGGAGCTCCCTCCGACGACCCCTGGGCCTCCAGCGCTCCGTCCGGCGGCCAGCAGGGCGGTGGCGGCGGTGGCTGGGGTGGAAACTCCGGCGGCGGCTACTCGGACGAGCCCCCCTTCTAGGGCGCAAGCCCCGGAAGCGGCTCGTACCCCCACTTCTTGATCACACAGGAGAAACACCATGGCGAAGCCGCCTGTGCGCAAGCCTAAGAAGAAGGTCTGCGCATTCTGCAAGGACAAGGTCACGTACGTTGACTACAAGGACACGAACATGCTGCGGAAGTACATTTCCGACCGCGGCAAGATCCGTGCCCGTCGCGTGACCGGCAACTGCACGCAGCACCAGCGTGACGTCGCCACGGCCGTCAAGAACAGCCGTGAGATGGCGCTGCTGCCCTACACGTCCACCGCGCGCTAAGGGAAGGGTGACCGAAAAATGAAGATCATCCTCACCCACGAGGTGTCCGGCCTCGGTACCGCCGGCGACGTCGTCGACGTCAAGGACGGCTACGCTCGCAACTACCTGGTCCCGCGCGGTTTCGCGATCCGCTGGACCAAGGGCGGCGAGAAGGACGTGGCGCAGATCCGCCGCGCCCGCAAGATCCACGAGATCGCGACCATCGAGCAGGCCAACGAGATCAAGGCTCAGCTCGAGGGCACGAAGGTCCGTCTGGCCGTTCGCTCCGGCGACGCCGGCCGTCTCTTCGGCTCCGTGACGCAGGCCGACATCGCCGACGCGATCAAGACCGCCGGTGGCCCGGCCGTCGACAAGCGTCGTGTCGAGCTCGGCTCGCCGATCAAGACCCTGGGCTCGCACCAGGTGTCGGTGCGCCTGCACGCCGACGTCACCGCGAAGCTCGGCGTCGAGGTCGTCGCCGCGTAACACTGCCCCTGGCAGTTCGCGTTCAGCAGTACGGAAGGGCCGTACCCCCTCGGGGGTGCGGCCCTTCCGCTGTTTCACGTGAAACCTTGGCTTCGCGGTGCGCGCACGGTGCTTCACACGGTCCGCGCACGGTGTTTCACGTGAAACACCGCGAGCCGGGAGCGTCAGCGGGTGGCCCCGGTGACGACCCACCGGCCGGAACGGGCGCGCCACCACAGGGTCGCCAGGCGCACCGTCATCATCAGCGTCATCGCGCCCCAGAGCGCCGTGAGCCCGCCGCCGAAGGCCGGGACCAGCAGGGCGACCGGTGCGAAGACCACCAGCGTGACGAGCATGGCACCGGCGAGATACGGACCGTCGCCCGCGCCCATCAGGACGCCGTCCAGGACGAAGACGACCCCCGAGACCGGCTGGGAGAGCGCGACGACGAGAAGCGCGGGCAGCAGAGTGTCCCGGACCGCCGAGTCGCCGGTGAAGAGCGGGATGAAGAGGGGGCGGGCGAGGATGACCAAGGCTCCGAGGACGATCCCGGAGAGCACTCCCCACTGGACCATGCGACGGCAGACCTGCCGGGCACCGTCCGCGTCGCCGGAGCCGAGGTAGCGCCCGATGATGGCCTGCCCGGCGATGGCGATCGCGTCGAGGGCGAAGGCCATCAGGCTCCACAGGGACAGGATGATCTGGTGCGCGGCGACATCGGCGTCGCCGAGCCGCGCGGCGACGGCGGTGGCGATCATCAGGATCGCCCGCAGCGAGAGCGTACGGACCAGGAGCGGGGCACCGGCCTGGGCGCTGGCCCGTATGCCGGCCGCGTCGGGGCGCAGTGAGGCGCCGTGCCGCCGGGCGCCGCGGACGACCACGTAGAGATAACTGGCGGCCATGCCGACCTGGGCGATGACCGTGCCCCAGGCGGATCCGGCGATGCCGAGCCCGGCGCCGTAGACCAGGACGACATTGAGGACGCCGTTGGCGGCGAAGCCGGCGATGGCGACGTACAGCGGGGTGCGGGTGTCCTGGAGGCCGCGCAGCACTCCGGTGGCGGCGAGGACGACGAGCATCGCCGGGATGCCGAGGCTGGAGATCCGAAGATAGGTGACGGCATGGGCGGCGGCCGCGTCGGAGGCTCCGAAGACGTCGACGAGCCAGGGTGCACCGGGCAGGGTGACGGCGATGACGAGGGCGCCGAGCAGCAGGGCGAGCCAGATCCCGTCGATGCCCTGACGGAGGGCGGCCCCGAGATCGCCCGCGCCGACGCGACGGGCGACGGCCGCGGTGGTCGCGTAGGCGAGGAAGACGAAGACGCTCACCGCGGTGGAGAGCAGGGCCGAGGCGATGGCGAGACCGGCCAGCTGAGGGGTGCCGAGATGGCCGACAATGGCGCTGTCGGCCATGAGGAAGAGCGGCTCGGCGACGAGTGCGCCGAAGGCCGGCACGGCGAGGGCGACGATCTCGCGGTCGTGTCGGCGGCGGACGGCTGCGGGGGTCGCGGGGGCCGGATGCATACGCACAATCTAATCGTCCACAGGTAAGCGATGCAATGCTGTGGTGATCCTTACATTTCAGGAGCGGTGAGCTCCGGGTGTGCGCCGTTTGTTCTGATCTTGGTCCAAGCGGAGAAGTTTTTCTCCCCCACAGCCGGTGGACGGAAAAAGTGCAGGTGAGAGGCGTGTGGGAGGGTGGCCTATGAGTTTGTCCACATGGCTGTCCCCCGGTCCGTGCACAGGTTCCGCCGAGTTCTCCACAGCATCTGGGCCTTCACCCACAGGGCCTGTGGATAACCAGATTGGCTGAAGGTGCCGACGGCCCTACCGTGGACCGGCGACCAACGCGCCAGAAGCGGGTTCAAAGCCTCTCGTTTGTCCGAGCCGTGGCGTAAGAAAGAGTGGCACGGTTGTCCGCGGTGCGGACGTGAGGAGGTGGCCGGGTGAGCATGCCCGACCCCATGGACGATCCCTGGGCCGACAGCGGTCCCGGAGACCGCCTGCCCACCCGCACCCGCGGTGGCGGCGGCAAGGGCGGCGAGAGCCGCGGCCGTGGCCGCGAGGACCAGCACGAGCGCGGCAGCGAGGGCGGCTGGGACGGTGGGATGTCCCCGTTCGAGCGTGTCCCCCCGCAGGACCTCGACGCCGAGCAGTCCGTCCTCGGCGGCATGCTGCTCTCCAAGGACGCCATCGCCGACGTCGTCGAGATCATCAAGGGCCACGACTTCTACAAGCCGGCCCACGAGACCGTCTACTCGGCGATCCTCGACCTGTACGCGAAGGGCGAGCCCGCCGACCCCATCACGGTCGGCGCCGAGCTGACCAAGCGCGGCGAGATCACCCGGGTCGGCGGCGCCTCGTATCTGCACACGCTCGTCCAGTCGGTGCCGACGGCCGCCAATGCCTCGTACTACGCGGAGATCGTCCACGAGCGTGCCGTGCTGCGCCGGCTCGTGGAGGCCGGTACGAAGATCACGCAGATGGGATACGCGGCGGACGGCGATGTCGACGACATCGTCAACCGCGCCCAGTCGGAGATCTACCAGGTCACCGAGCAGCGCACCACCGAGGACTATCTGCCGCTCGGCGACATCATGGAGGGCGCGCTCGACGAGATCGAGGCGATCGGCTCGCGCAGCGGCGAGATGACCGGTGTCCCCACCGGCTTCACCGACCTCGACGCCCTCACCAACGGTCTGCACCCCGGCCAGATGATCATCATCGCGGCCCGTCCCGCCATGGGTAAGTCGACCCTCGCGCTCGACTTCGCGCGCGCGGCCTCGATCAAGCACAACCTGCCCAGCGTCATCTTCTCCCTCGAAATGGGCCGCAACGAGATCGCGATGCGTCTGCTCTCGGCCGAGGCCCGGGTGGCGCTGCACCACATGCGTTCCGGCACCATGACCGACGAGGACTGGACCCGGCTCGCCCGCCGGATGCCGGACGTCTCGCAGGCCCCGCTCTACATCGACGACTCCCCGAACCTGTCGATGATGGAGATCCGCGCCAAGTGCCGCCGGCTCAAGCAGCGCAGCGGCATCAAGCTCGTCGTCATCGACTACCTCCAGCTGATGCAGGCCGGCGGCTCCAAGCGCGCCGAGAGCCGTCAGCAGGAGGTCTCGGAGATGTCGCGAAACCTGAAGCTGCTCGCCAAGGAGCTCGAACTCCCGGTGATCGCGCTCTCCCAGCTGAACCGTGGCCCCGAACAGCGCACGGACAAGAAGCCGATGGTCTCCGACCTCCGTGAGTCCGGATCGATCGAGCAGGACGCCGACATGGTCATCCTGCTGCACCGCGAGGACGCCTACGAGAAGGAGTCCCCGCGGGCCGGCGAGGCCGACATCATCGTCGGCAAGCACCGTAACGGTCCGACTGCGACCATCACCGTCGCCTTCCAGGGCCACTACTCGCGCTTCGTGGACATGGCCCAGACCTGATCCGTCGCGGCGACGCGGATGCGGCGATCCGGACGCCGCGGTCGGGATGGCCTGGTGTGCGCCGCGCGCCGGATGCCGGGGCGCGCGGCGCGAGCCGGGCGCTCAGCGCCTGGTGTCGTACCTGGTCAGGGTCACGCCGCAGGGAAACGTCCGGGTCTCCACCAGGTCCAGGTTCACCCGGTCGTCCAGCGTGGTGAAGAACGGCGTGCCGCCGCCCACCAGGACCGGCGCGGTGGCCAGCAGGTACGTGTCGATCAGCCCGGCCCGCATGGCCGCCCCGGCGAGCGTCGCGCCGCCGATGGCCATCGGGCCGCCCTCCTCGGCCTTGAGCCGGGTGATCTCGGCGATCGCGTCGCCGGTGACCAGGCGGGTGTTCCAGTCGACCCGGTCGAGCGTCGAGGAGAACACCACCTTCGGCATCTCCCGCCAGCGGCGCGCGTACGCGGTCTCCGCCGGGGTGGCGCCCGGCCGCCGGTCGGCGGTCGGCCAGTGGGAGCTCATCGTCCGCCACAGCTTGCGCCCGTACAGCGACAGATCGGTCGCCCGCAGCCGGTCGGACCAGAACTGGAACAGCTCGTCGCTCGGCACGCTCCAGCCGATGTCGTCGCCGGGTGCGGCGATGTAGCCGTCCAGGGACAGGTTCATGCCGTAGATCAGTTTCCGCATGGCGCCAGCCTTCCGTGCTCCGGTCTCACGGGTACGGATCGACGCGGCGCGGGAAAGCCTCGTGGCTCCTGTCCCGACGCCTCGCCCGCCCCGGGGTCAGACCACGTAGCCCACGACGAGCACGGCCACCGAGAAGGCCAGCATGCCGAGGCAGTTGAGCCAGAACTCCTGCTTGAGGAACCGCGCCCGCAGGTGGGCATATGCCGCGCAGAGGAAGTACCCGATGACGGCGATGTTCGTGGCGAACGCGACGCCGGGGAAGCGGAGGCCGACGACCAGTCCGGCCGCCGCCAGGAGCTTGACCGCGATGAGGGCCCACCACCAGTCCCGTGGCAGCCGGACGCCGTCGAGGCAGCGCTGGATGAAGACGGGCGGTCGGAACGACATCACCGCGTCGCCGAACAGGACGAGCGCCAGCAGTGCCGTGAGCCACCAGTGGTGGGGGGTGTCGATCATCGCTCTTCTCCTTCACGGGCGATCGCGAATTCGATCACTTCGCGGAGCCGGTCCCTCGCGTCGTGCTCATCGAGGGCGCCGTTGGCGAAGGTCATGAGGAGGCCGAGATACGCGAAGTAGACGACGCGGGCACCGGGGCCGGCGTCGGCGGCCGGCCGCCCCGGGGGCGTGAGTACGGCTTCGATCTCGGTGATCAGGGACAGGGCGAGGTTCTGGAAGATCACCGACTCGCGCTGTCCGCGCACGATGACCGCCGCGTACTCGCGGGAGAGCTCCCTGTCCTGGGCGAAGTACCGGATGAAGGGCTCGAAGAGGGCCATGGCCGCTTCCACCGGGTCGCCGGGCGCGGGCGGTCCGGCGGCCGGGGCACCGGTGTCGGTTCCGGCGCCGGTCGCGCTCCTCGCGCGGTGCACGTCGTCGATCCAGTGGTCGAAGATGGCGACGAGGAGCGCTTCCTTGTCGCCCACCGACATCACGGTTCCGGTGCTGACCGCCGCCTCGGCTGCGATCTGGCGGACCGTCGTGGCGCCGAATCCCTGCTCGTGGAAGAGCCGTTCGGCTGCGGCCAGCACCTTCTGCCGGGTCGCTTCCCGCTTTGCCGCACGTGACTGAACAGGTTCAGTGAACATGTTCAGCGAAGCTACACCTGCCGAACCTGCGGAGGCAACGGTTCCCGACGCTCACTCATGTCCGCCTGGGCGTAAGGGGTATGGGCCCGGGGGTCCGCGCTCAGAACCAGTGGAGGCAGTGCGGGGGACGCGCGGTGTGGAAGAGGGCGTCGGCGAGCGCTGCGGCGTCCGAGTGATGGGCCCGGACCCGGCCCGCGCGGACGAGCGTGCTCGGGGTGGTCCCGCCGAGATACACCGAGCCCAGGTCGCTCACGTCCAGCGACAGGTCGGGCGCCCGGTCCGTGGGGACGCACGTGGCCTCGCCGCCCCGGACGGTCAGCAGGTGGCGCTGGTGCTCGCCCAGGAACGGATCGTCGACATCGAGGACGAGTTCGCCATCCGCGAGCCAGCCGCGTGCGGTCAGCGCGCGCGGGACGTCCAGCAGCCGCACCCAGAGCCAGTCGCCCTCGTTGCCCACCTGTCCGGCGCGGAAGTCGGTGAACTGCCAGCGCAGCGGGTTCTCGGCCGGGACGTGCCGGAACACGACCTCGGAGACCAGGTCGTGGCCGAGGACCAGGCGGGCCAGGGCCGTGAAGACGGCGTCGTCGGCGGCGATGGTCTCGTCGACCGTCAGCACGCCGGAATCGTTGATCGAGTACACGGCATACCCGTCCGGAACACCGCCGGCGTCCCGGTGGACGGCGACATGGCGCGGTGTACGGGCGATCGGGGGATGCCCCGCGCCCCGGGTCCACCAGTGGGGCGGACGGGACAGCGCGCCGGGCTGGGCGCGGCGGTAGCGGTCGTAGATCTCCTCCAGGAGCCCGCCGCACTCGGCACGCCGGTGGATCTCGAGGGAGCCGGTGTCCGTGCCGTCCAGGCGCGGGTCGAAGGCGGCCCGGTGGCGCTCCACCGTCAGACGGCGCGTGTACGTCGCGGGGCCGTAGCCGAACCTGCGGTAGATCGCGGCCTCGGAGGCCAGCAGCACGGAGAGGAAGTCCCCGCGCTGCCGTATCTCGGCGAGCTGATGACGCATCATCGCGCTGAGCACGCCCTGGCGGCGGTGCGACGGGACCACACCGACGCAGGTCACTCCGGAGGCCGGAACGACGGCGCCACCGGGCAACGTGAGCTCGAAGGAGTACGCACCGGCGGTACCGGTCGGCCGGCCGTCGTCGGTCTCGGCGAGCAGACAGCGGTCCATTTCGAGGGCCGACCACCAGAGCCCGCCCCCGTCCTCGTCCCGTGTCTCCGTGAAGCGCCCGAACGCGGTGTGGAGTGTGTCGACGAAGACGCCGGAGTCCTGATCGGTCGTCGTGCGGATCTTCAACGCTGCAGCCTCCCGAATACCGGCCCCACGACGCGTGGCGCCCGCCACAGTCCAGCCCCGACGGGAGGCCGGGGCAAGCGAATTACCGGGGGACGGAGACGGCGGCCGATGGCGCGAAATCCGGGCCGCGCCGACCGGAAGCGGGGTGATGATGTCGGTATGACCTCATCCTTCGAAGCTCTGCTGCCCAGCACCGAACGCGCTCTGCTGCACCGTATCGCCGTCGCTCAGACCGAGGGACGTGCGCCGTCCTTCGTCGCGGGCGTGGTGCGGGAGGGGAAGGCCGTCTGGTTCGGCGCGCGCAGTTGTGTGGACGGGCACGCGCCCGACGCCGGCACCCAGTTCCGGATCGGCTCGATCACCAAGGTGTTCACGGCGGTTCTGGTGATGCGGATGCGGGACGAGGGCCTGCTCGGGCTCGACGACCCGCTGGAGAAGCATCTGCCGGGTACCGGTGTGGGCGAGGTGACGATCGCCCAGCTGCTGAGCCACAGCGCGGGGCTGGCCGCGGAGACGCCGGCGCCGTGGTGGGAGCGGTCGTCGGGGGCCCTCCGGCCGGAGCCGGCCGACGTCCTGGGGGAGCGGCCGATGCCGCATCCGGCCGGGCGGCTGTTCCACTACTCCAACCCCGGGTACACGCTGCTGGGTTCGCTGGTCGAGGCCGTGCGCGGAGTGTCGTGGGAGGAGGCGCTGCGCGTCGGGATCCTGGAGCCGCTGGGGCTCACCCGTACGACGCTCCGGCCGGTCGCCCCGCACGCCGGGGGCTGGGCGGTGCATCCGTGGGCCGATGTGATGCTGTCCGAGCCCCTGGAGGACCTGGGGATCATGGCGCCGGCCGGGGCGCTGTGGTCGACGGTCGGGGATCTGGGCAGATTCGCCGCGTTCCTCGCCGAGGGCGACGACCGGGTGTTGTGCCGGGCGTCGGTGGAGGAGATGCGGGTGCCGGCGGCGCCCCCGGCCGCCGGTGACGCGGAGGGGGGCTATGGCCTCGGACTCCAGTTGCTGCGCCGGGACGGGCGTACCCTCGTCGGCCACACCGGCTCGCTGCCGGGCTTCCTCGCCGGCCTCTGGGTGAGCGTCGAGGACGGTGTGGCCGCCGTGGCGTTCGCGAACGCCACCTCAGGGCCCCTCGTGCCCACGGTGGCCGCGGATCTCGTCCGGATCGTCGCCGAGGCCGAGCCGCGCATTCCGGAGCCCTGGCGACCCCTTTCCGAGGCCGAGGCGGACCCGGAACTGCTGGCGCTCACCGGCCCTTGGTACTGGGGGACATCGGCCTACGGGCTGAGGGTGAACCCCGGAGGCGGAGTGACCCTGGAGCCGCTCCGGGGCGTCGGGCGGCGGGCGAGGTTCCGGCCGCTGCCCGAGGGCGGCTGGATCGGTCTCGACGGTTACTACCTGGGTGAGACGCTGCGGGTGGTGCGGCGGCCGGACGGCGCGGTGAGCCATCTCGATCTGGGGTCCTTCGTCTTCACCCGGGAGCCGTACGGGCCAAAGGACGCCGTGCCCGGCGGGGTGGACGAGGCCGGCTGGCGTGGTCTCTGACCGGCACCGCCGGAGGCGGGTGCGCGCTGTTTCACGTGAAACAGCGCGCGTCACCGCTCACAGACTCAGCTTGAACCCGAGGTGCGAGGGCTCGAAGCCGAGCCGCTCGTAGAAGCGATGGGCATCGGTGCGGGTGACGTCGGAGGTCAACTGCACCAGCCCGCAGCCCTGTGCGCGCGAGGTCTCGACGGCCCACTCGATGAGCCGGGTGCCGAGGCCGCTGCCGCGTTCGTCCGTGTGCACACGGACGCCCTCGATGACCGAGCGGGTCATGCCCCGGCGAGAGAGCCCGGGAATGAGCGTGAGCTGAAGGGTGCCGACGACCTTGTCCGCCCGCACGGCCACGACGACATGCTGGTGCGGGTCGCCGTCGAGCCGGTCGAATGCCTCGGCATACGGGGTGAGATCGCCCGGCGACTCGCGCAGCGCGCCCAGGGGATCGTCGGCGAGCATCGCCACGATGGCGGGGAGATCGCCGCGTGTGGCGGGCCGGATCGCGAGATCGCTCATGAGGGGGATGTCCTTCCGGTCGGTGGCGGAAGGCGGGGCGGGGCCGATCGTCACCGGCCCGCCTCCCGCCTTGCTGCTGAGGCCCGTGCGCGGAAGCCTGCGCATGGGAACGTGTGCCCGGGAGCCCGTGCACGGGGACTGCCGCTCTCCCGCACCCGGTCTGCCGCTAAGACACGGCCTAGCCCGCCGCGACGGTCAGCGGGGCGAAGCGGCGGCGGTCGTCGCCCGGCAGATCAGGGATCGAACGGACCATGAGGGACGTGCGGGTGATCCGGTCCATGCCGTTCGCCTTCAGCCAGGAGACCAGGGCGCTGTGCCGTCCGGAGTCGATGTCCGTGCGCAGCGGCCGGTCGGTGGCGGCGGCCAGCGAGGCCACCAGAGCCTGGGCCGTCTCCGGGTCGTGGGCGATCAGGGGGCCGAGGACATGGGTGTCCACGTTGGGCCAGAGAGCACCGAAGCCGGTGATCCGGCCGTCGTGCTCGGCGACCCGCAGGTGGTCGGCGAAGGCGGGCAGCCGGGCGAGGACATGGGTGCGGTCGGCGCCGAAGACCTCCTGGTCGAGACGGAGGAGGGCCGGCAGGTCCTCTGCGGTCGCGGGCCGGACGGACGCCCCCGGCGGGAGCTCCGGAGCCGGCTCGGCGAAGGTGAAGCCGCCCTTGAGCATCTCCACCTGGGCGATCTCGGAGAACCCGAGCTCCTCGTAGAGGGGCCGGCCGTTGGAGGTGGCGTACAGCGTCAGCGGGGTGTCGCCGGCCTCCGCCACGATCTGGCGCATCAGGCGTCGCCCGATGCCCCGGCGGGCGTACCGCTCGGCGACCAGCATCATGCCGATCGCCGCCAGCCCGGGTCCGTACGAGGTGACCACACAGGCGGCGGCCAGGCCCTCGCCGTCAGGGGCGTCGATGCCGTAGCCGGTGCCCGCGGCGAGCAGTAGGCCCCACTTGTGCTCTTCCCGGAGCCAGCCCCGGCTCTCGGAAAGATCGGCGCACGCGAGGAGATCGTTCGGGGGCAGACACCGGATCGGAAGCTGGTCGAGCGAGGGAGGTGAAAGCGGCATGGCGATCATGCTGGGCGACGCGGCGACAGCGTGTCCACCCGTTTGCGGGAGCCATGACGGCGAGACGGACCTGTGGTGCGACCGGTGGATGTTTCACGTGAAACACGTCGGACGAGTCGTCCTTCCCGGATCCGTTCCGGGGCGTGAGCGGGCGTACTAGCCTCGGCATACATGGCGGACAAAGAAGCTCCTCGCGGCGGGCACAGACTGCATCTCTTCGATCTCGACGGCACGCTGATCCGCGGCTCGGCGGCAGCGGTGGAGATCTCCCGGCAGCTCGGACTGAGCACGGAGATCGAACGGTTGGAGCGGGACTTCCTGGTCCGGGGGCTCGCCCCCGACGAGTTCGCCGTCCAGGCGCGGGAGCTGTGGGCCGAGCTCACCCTGGAGCAGGTTGCTGCGGCTTTCGAGGGGGCGCCCTGGCTGGCGGGCATCCGGGAGGTGTGGGCGGAGATCCGTGCCGGGGGCGACCACTGCGCGGTCATCTCGCTCTCGCCCGACTTCTTCGTCGAGCGGCTGCTGGACTGGGGCGTGGAGGCGGCCGAGGGGTCGCGCTGGCCCGCGGTCCCGTTCACCGGGCCGATCCACCGCCCCGGCATTCTCAATGCCGCCGCGAAGGTACGGATCGCCGGGGAGCTCTGTGAACGGTTCGGGGTCCGGCCGGCCGACTGTGTGGCCTATGGCGACTCGATGTCGGACGCGGCGCTCTTCGGGATCGTCCCGGAGACGGTCGCGGTGAACGCCGATCACCACCTGGTGGACCTGGCGACGCACCACTACGCCGGAGCCGATCTGCGCGAGGCGTACGCGATGGTCCGGCGGGGCGGGGCGGTGCCGCCCGGGCTCAGGGGCTGATCCGGCCGGCGTCCGGGCCGAGGCAGGGGCCGCCGCCGACCGGACCCGGAGGCCGTTCGGCCGGCGGTACGCGGACCGTGTCGTGGACGGTGGCTCAGCCCAGGTCGGGGGCGTGCATCGCGCGGACGCCCTCGATGTTGCCGTCGAGATAGTGGCGCAGCGACAGCGGTACGAGATGGACGGCGGCGATCCCGACCCGGCTGAACGGGACGCGGACGATCTCGTACTCGCCCAGCGGCTCGTCGATCTCCGGTCCGTGCCGCTGCCCGGTGTCCATGGATTCGAGCCGGCAGACGAAGAAGTGCTGCACCTTCACCCCGGAGACGCCGCCGCCGACGATGTGCTCGACGGTGTCGACGAAGCAGGGCACCACGTCGGTGATCTTGGCGCCGAGTTCCTCGTGGACTTCGCGGTGCAGGGCCTCGACGACCGTCGGGTCGCCCGGTTCGACCCCGCCCCCTGGCGTCACCCAGTAGGGATCGACGCCGGGCTTGGTGCGCTTGATGAGGATCAGGTCGTCCCCGTCGAGCAGGATGGCGCGTGCGGTGCGCTTGACCACTGGTCGTTCGGTCATGGGGAGAAAATGGCCCGTCCCGGATGTCCTGAAACTCACCACTGCTCGGCGGCCCGCAACAGCCGCTCGTGCGCGCGGGCGAGATGCGGCAGGGCGAGCGTGCCGGTGCGGACCACCAGGAAGTAGGTGCGCAGCGGGGGCACGGGCGGGTCGAGCAGGGCCACGAGCCGTCCCCGGGCCAGGTCCGGTTCGCACAGATAGCGCGGCAGGACGGCGAGTCCGGCCCCGGCGACCGTGGACTCCAGGACGGCGCGCAGATCGGGGACGATCACGGCGGCGGTGCCGGACGGCTTGGTCTCGAAGACGGCCGCCCAGTAGCGGGTGACGAACGGCAGCGACTCGTGCACCTCGACCACGGGCAGCCGCTCCAGGGCGGCGGCGCCCTCGCGCGGTGGCCTGCCGGGGGCGAGCGGCCCGGCCCAGCGCGGGGCGGCGACCAGGACGAGTTCCTCGTCGCAGAGCGGGGTGGCGGTGAACAGCCCGGCACGGGGCCGGGCCGTGGCCACGGCCAGCTCGTGATGGCCCGCGGCCAGCCCGTCGAGGATCTCCTCCGCGTTGCCGAGCAGACTGAAGCGGACGGCGAGCCCCTGGGCGACCAGCGGGGTGAGCGCGGGCAGCACCCGGGCCGAGGTGAACTCGGGAGGCCCGGCGGCGTGCAGCGTACGGACGCCGTTCTGCTCGTCCAGGCCGGTCTCGGCGATCTCGACGAGCGCGTCGAGGTGCGGTGCGGCCCGCCGGGCGAGTTCGTCGCCGATGGTGGTCGGGGTGACCCCGCGGGCCTGCCGGAGGAAGAGAGGGCGCCCGAGCCGGCGCTCCAGGGTGCGGATCTGGCCGGTGACGGCCGGCTGGGAGAGGCCGAGCAGCGCGGCGGCGCGGGTGAAGGATCCGGCCCGGTGCACGGTGACGAAGGTGCGCAGCAGGGTCAGGTCCATGCCCGCCCCCTCCCGGCCTCGCGGCCGTCGGACTCGCTTCGCCGGTGGGCGGACCGTCTGGCGGCGCCCCGGAACCGTCCAACTATAAATAAGTCGATAGGTCGCTGTCGCTACCGTGATTGGACACTGACGCAGAGTCAACTAGCCTTGTTCGAGCGGGAGTCCACAGGGCGAGACCTTGTGGTCCGCGCGGAACGGGGCGTTCCGAGCCACGAGGGGGGAGGCTCGGAGCGCCCCCTTTCTGTTGTCGTCGGCGCCGGCCGGGCCGGGCCGGGCCGGGCCGTTTTCAGTCGTTGTCGGGCAGGACGACGTTCAGCGCCCAGGAGACGACGGAGATGATCAGGCCGCCCAGCACGGCGGTCCAGAAGCCCTCGACGTGGAAGCTGAGGTCGAGCACCCCGGCCAGCCAGGACGTCAGCAGCAGCATCAGTGCGTTGACGACCAGGGTGATCAGCCCGAGTGTGAAGATGAAGAGCGGGAAGGTGAGCAGCTGTACGACCGGCTTCACCAGGAAGTTCACCAGGCCGAAGACGAGGGCGACCAGGATCAGGGTCCATGCCTTCTTGGCGGTGCTGTCGCCGGTCAGTGTGATGTCCTGGAGCAGCCAGATGGCGACTCCCAGCGCGCCCGCGTTGGCGAGCGTCTTGACGACGAAATTCTTCATGTACCAGATCGTGGCAGACAGGGTCTGGTCAACGGCAGGGGCGGACAAGAGATGAAGGCATTCCGGCTGGACGAGCTGGAGGCGGAGCGGGCGGCCAACGACGGCGCGTACCTCCAGTTCCTGCGGGAGCGGAACATGTCGGTGGGCCTGTACGCCCTCGACGCGGGCGCGCTGGACCCGCAGCAGCCGCACCGGCAGGACGAGGTGTACTTCGTCGCGAGCGGACGGGCCTCGATCACCGTCGGGGACGAGACGACGCAGGTCGCGCGGGGCAGCGTGGTGTACGTGCCGGCCGGGGTGCCGCACCGCTTCCACCACATCACCGAGGATCTGCGGGTCCTGGTGGTCTTCTCCCCGCCGGAGGCGTGATCCGGCTGGTCGCGGGCCTGGCCGCCGAGGCGGTCACCGGGGTGGTCTCAGGGTCGGCACCCTGATTCACCGGGCAGCCCCTAGGGGTCGGATCAGGGAAGAGCGAGGGCCGGGCGGCCCCCGCTCGGGTGGTCGGCGCCTCTAGCATCGAAGGTGTCCGGCACGGTGGGTGCCGGCGGGCCACCGGGCCCGAAGAGAAGGCTTCGGCTCCGGGCTCTTCAAGACTCTTCCGAGATGAGGTAAGCGCAATGGCGGTGAAGGAGATTCTCGCGGGGATGCCGTGGTGGGTGAAGTGGATCGCCATACCCGTCATCGCTCTGGCCGTGTTCGGCGGTCTGATCACCACGGTCCTGAGCTTCGTGATCGGCGTGGTGTTCAAGGTGCTGCTCTTCGTGGCGCTGGTCGGCGGTCTGATCTTCGTGGTCCGCCGGGTCACCTCGGGCGGCTCGCGCGGGGGCTGGTGACACCGACGGCTCCCGGCCGGCCCCATCGGACCGGCCGGACCGCCGGGATCGATGGGACGGACCGGACCGGCGGGATGGACCGGACCGGCGGTGAGACCGGCTAGCACGGGCTCTTCGTCGGTTCGATGCCTCCGTCGGGTTTTAGCCCGGCCGGGGGAACGCGCAGGTTGAAACGGGGGTACCCGTGTGACCTGCCATTAGAGTGGAAATCCTCTGCCGCTCCCGGAAGTTCAGGTCTCGGCCTTTACGGTTCCAGGCCGCGGCGGGCGCGCGGGGGAGGCCCCCGCGGGCGGGTGCGACGCACTCGTCGACACGCCTGGGGGTGACCTGTGGCCACTGCTTCGCAGCCCGCTGCTCCTACCCTGATCGGCTCAGTACAGCGGGCCCTGAGACTGCTGGAGGCCGTGGGCTCCCACGGGGACGGGGCCCCCGCCAAACAGCTGGCACGCGAAGCGGGACTGTCGCTGTCCACCGCGTACCACCTGCTCCGCACCCTGGCGCACGAGGGCTATCTGCGCCGTGAGAAGGGTGTCTTCCTCCTCGGTGACGCCGTCGGCCTACTGGCCGGCGGCGGTGCTGTGCAGAATCGTCGCACCAAGATCGAGGAGTCGCTCGCCCACTGGCGCGACACCATCGGGGTGCCCCTCTACTTCGCCCTCTACCGCGAGGGCGAGATCGAACTGGTCTCCGTCGCCGACGCTCCGGCCTCCCCGGCCGTCGAGGAGTGGGCCGACTTCCGGGAGACCGGCCACGCGCACGCGCTCGGACAGTGCCTTCTCGGTCAACTCGATCCGAAGAGCCGTCAAGAACATCTCGACCGTCACCCGGTCCGAACCCTCACGCCGTATACGGTGCGTAGTCAACATGAGCTTCTGGACCGTTTGGGTGGAATAGGGCGAATGGAGCCCCTGGTGGAACGCCAGGAATATGCGCTCGGCACAGTCTGTGGCGCCATCCCCATCACCGTGGGCTCCACGGCCGCCGCGCTGGCCCTTTCCCTGCCGCTGCACCAGGAAGAACGGTTGCTGCCCGCAGTCGAATGGCTACGCAATGAGGTCGGAGCGCTCTTCTCCTCCCTCGCCCTCTCTATCAGTATCTGAAAAATCACTCCTTGTGATCTGCTAGCGCTTACAGCACGATTGCGTCAAGAGGGCCATGGTGGATCATTCCTGGCCGTTTCGACCACAGCTTTCACCAAGCCTGCGTACACAACTGCCCATCCGATGCGGGGTACATGATGCGAGAGACGGTTCAGGCCGAGGTCCTGATGAGCTTCCTCGTCTCCGAGGAGCTCTCCTTCAGGATCCCGGTGGAACTGCGATACGAGACCGGTGACCCCTACGCGGTGCGGATGACGTTCCATCTCCCCGGGGACGCGCCCGTGACCTGGGCATTCGGTCGAGAACTCCTGCTCGACGGGATCAACGGACCCAGCGGGGACGGCGACGTGCACATCGCGCCGACCGACCCCGACGGACTGTCCGATGTCATGATCCGGCTCCAGGTCGGTGGCGACCGCGCCCTGTTCCGGGCGAGTGCGCCACCGCTGGTCGCCTTCCTCGACCGTACGGACAAGCTTGTCCCGCTCGGTCAGGAACGGACACTCGGCGACTTCGAGGACCACCTGGAGGCGGCACTCGGACGGATTCTCGCCGAGGAGAACGCGGGCTGAGCCCGCGCCCGGAGTGGTGTCACTTGGCCCGGCGCCGCCGACCGCCGCGGCCTTTCCGACCGCTCCACCCCGCCGGCCGTCCCACCGGCTGTCCCCCTTCCCGTTCCGCCGGCGCGTCCCCGGCGCCCGGCCGGTCCGCCGACACCACGAGCGCCGCGAGCGCGGTGGTGACCGGGACCGACGCGACCAGACCGATCGACCCGACCAGGGTCCGCACGATCTCCTCCGCGACCAGCTCACTGTTGGCCACCGTGCCCACGCTGCTCTGGGCGATGGAGAACAGCAGCAGCAGCGGCAGCGCCGCGCCCGCGTAGGCGAGCACCAGGGTGTTCACCACCGAGGCGATGTGGTCACGGCCGATCCGGATGCCCGCCCGGTACAGCGCCCGCGGCCCCATGGCCGGGTCCGCCTGGTGCAGCTCCCAGACCGCCGACGTCTGGGTGACGGTCACATCGTCGAGCACGCCGAGCGAGCCGATGATGATGCCGGCGAGCAGCAGACCCGACATGTCGATGTCCGGATAGAGACCGTGGATGAGACCGGTGTTGTCGTCCGTGTTGCCGCTCAGCGAGGCCCAGTCGATGAAGAACGAGCCGAGCAGACCGATCAGCAGCAGGGAGACGAGTGTGCCGAGCACCGCCACCGAGGTGCGCGCCGACAGACCGTGACACATGTAGAGCGCGATCAGCATGATCGCGCTCGATCCGACGACGGCCACCACCAGCGGATTCGATCCCTCGATGATCGCCGGCAGGATGAACATGGTCAGCAGCGCGAAGCTCACGACGAGCGCGATCAGCGCCATCACCCCGCGCATCCGGCCGACGAGCACGACGACCAGCGCGAAGATGCCGGCGAGCACGGCGAGCGGCACCTTCCGGTTCACATCGGTGACCGAATACTGGAGTTCGCGCGGTGCGTCCGGCGCGTACGCGACGATCACCCCCTGCCCCTGGCGGAGCTGGCGCGGTGCGTCCGGCGGGACGATCTCGGTGAAGGTACGGCCCTTGTGCGGACCCGTCGTGACCTCGACCGTGGCCTTCGCGCACAGCTTCTCCGCGGCGCTCGCCGCCGCGCCGTCCCCCGGGGCCGGCTCCCCGGCGCCCGGTGCCTGGGCGGCGTTCACGTCCTTGCAGTCGAGGTGCGCGACCGAGACGACCCTGCCCTGCTCGGTCTGCCGGTCGAAGCCGACCCCCGTGCGATGGTGCGCCGGGGCGCTGCCCGGCCACAGCATCACCAGGCCGACGACCACGGCCGCGGCGAAGGGGACGAGGACCGCGGCGATGACCTTTCTCAGGTGCAGGGAGACGGGCGCGGCCGGCCCGTGGTGGTGGCTGTGACCCTGTGAGGGGCCGTGCGGATCGGGGGCGTGGGGCGTCGGGTTCACCGGTCGATCATCCCAACAGGGCCCGAGGCCCACTGTTCAGCGCGCCAGAGATGGCGCTAGCGTGGTGACGCCTTTGCACACGCGGGAGCTCGGAGCACCGGGCTGAGAGGGCGCTGACGATTCGCTGCGCCGACCGCCGAACCTGTTACCGGGTAATGCCGGCGTAGGGAGATTCGGTCATATGACCATTCAGGATGCGCACACCCCTGCCTCCGATCGGAACGAGCGGCAGGAGCGCACGCCGGGCTGGCACAAGGGATACGTCGAGGGCTCCCGCCCCGACATCCGGGTGCCGGTCCGCCAGGTGCACCTCACCAACGGCAACGACGTCACGCTGTACGACACCTCCGGCCCGTACACCGACCCCGCCTTCGACACCGATGTCCGGCGCGGTCTGCCGCCGCTGCGGGAGAACTGGATCACCGGCCGGGGCGACACCGAGGCATATGCCGGTCGGCCCGTCCGCCCCGAGGACGACGGCATCAAGCACACCTCGCCGCGCGGCGGGCTCAGGAACCTCGACGCGGTGTTCCCCGGCCGTCCCCGGCTGCCGCGCCGGAGCCGGACCGGGCGCGCGGTGACGCAGCTCGCGTACGCCCGGCGCGGCGAGATCACGCCCGAGATGGAGTTCGTCGCCCTCCGGGAGAACGTCTCCCCCGAGGTCGTACGGGAGGAACTCGCGGCCGGCCGGGCCGTTCTGCCGGCCAACGTCAACCACCCGGAGATCGAGCCGATGATCATCGGCAAGCGGTTCCTGGTGAAGGTCAACGCCAACATCGGCAACTCCGCGGTCACCTCCTCCATCGAGGAGGAGGTCGAGAAGATGACCTGGGCGACGCGTTGGGGCGCCGACACGGTCATGGACCTGTCCACCGGCCGCAACATCCACACCACCCGCGAGTGGGTGCTGCGCAACTCCCCCGTCCCGATCGGCACGGTGCCGCTCTACCAGGCGCTGGAGAAGGTCGACGGCCGGGCCGAGGAACTGACCTGGGAGATCTACAAGGACACCGTCGTCGAGCAGGCCGAGCAGGGCGTCGACTACATGACGGTGCATGCCGGTGTCCTGCTGCCGTACGTGCCGCTGACCGCGCGCCGCAAGACCGGCATCGTCTCGCGCGGCGGCTCGATCATGGCCGCCTGGTGCCTGGCGCACCACCAGGAGAACTTCCTCTACACGAACTTCGAGGAGCTCTGCGAGATCCTGGCGGCCTACGACGTCACGTACTCGCTCGGCGACGGTCTGCGGCCCGGCTCGATCGCCGACGCCAACGACGAGGCGCAGTTCGCGGAGCTGCGCACGCTGGGCGAGCTGAACCGGATCGCCCGGCGGCACGACGTACAGACGATGATCGAGGGCCCGGGACACGTCCCGATGCACAAGATCCGCGAGAACGTGGAGCTCCAGCAGGAGATCTGCGACGAGGCGCCGTTCTACACGCTCGGCCCGCTCACCACCGATGTCGCTCCGGCATATGACCACATCACCTCGGGCATCGGCGCGGCGATGATCGCTTGGTGGGGCACGGCGATGCTCTGCTACGTCACCCCCAAGGAGCACCTGGGCCTGCCGAACCGGGACGACGTGAAGACCGGCGTCGTCACCTACAAGATCGCCGCGCACGCGGCGGACCTGGCGAAGGGGCACCCCGGCGCGCAGGCGTGGGACGACGCGCTGTCGGACGCGCGGTTCGAGTTCCGCTGGGAGGACCAGTTCAATCTGGCCCTCGACCCGGACACGGCGCGGGAGTTCCACGACGAGACGCTGCCGGCGGAGCCCGCGAAGACGGCGCACTTCTGCTCGATGTGCGGGCCGAAGTTCTGCTCGATGAAGATCAGCAGGAGCATCACCGAGCAGTTCGGCGGGGATGCTCCGGCGGCGAGCGACGAGGAGATCGCCGCCGGGATGCTGCGGAAGTCCGAGGAGTTCGCGGCGTCGGGCAACCGGGTCTATCTGCCGATGGCGGACGGCTGACCGACCTCCTGCACCGTCTGACAGGCTGACCGGCCGGCGGGCTGATCGAGCGGCCCGCCGGCGACCGGGCGACCGGCTGATCGACGGCGGACGGCCGGTGATCAGCCGGGGTCGTGCCCCGGCGCGCCGAGGTCCGGCCCGGTGAAGCCAGGGCGGGTGAAGTCGGGTCCGGTGAAGTCCGGGGCGCTGGAGGCGGACCGGGGGAGGCGGCCGGTACCCGGAGCCGGGTGCACCGGGTCCTCCTGGGCCTCCGGGTTCCCCCGGTGTTCGTCCGGGATCGGTGGCAGGGCGCGGGCGTCGCGGAGGAAGGGGACGATCCCCCGGTCCCGCAGCGCCCGGCGCCAGGCCTCCTCGGCGCGCGCGGTCTCGTCGTCGGCGGTCGTGGTCGTGGTCGTGGCCGCGGTGGGGGTGGGGGTGGGGGTGGGGGTGGCGGCCGGATTCCCGGCCTGGGCGGTTCCGTTGCGCAGGGCCGTGATCACCAGGGCCATCGCCCCGCACAGCAGCCCGGCCGCCGCGCCGGCGCCGAAGTACAGGCCCGTGGTGAGCAGGGTGTCCGCGAAGGCGGGAGCCGGTTCGACGAGCCGGAGGACCGCCCCGGCCAGGAGCAGGATCGTGGCCGCCGTGCCCGCGAGGAGGGGAGCGAGGACGGTGAGGGCGGTGACGAGCTCCGTCCCGCGCGCGTGGGCGGGGCGCATTGCCGTATCGCCGCCTCCGTGGACGGAACGGGCCTGCTCACCGGCCTGCTCATGGGCCTGTTCACCGGCTCGTGTACGGGCCCGGGCCTGTTCGCGCACCCGTATGAAGTGGTCGTACTCGGTCGCGGCGGTGGTCGTGATCGGTTCCACGGCCTCCAGCGCCCGTGCGCGCAGCTGCGCGACGGTGGGCCGGGCGGCTCCGGCCGGGCCGGGGACATCCCTGCCGGGAACCTCCGCGCCGGCCAGGGCGTGCAGCACGTCGTCGAGGGTCTGTTCGAAAGCGAGGCGGTCTTCGGTCAGCAGATGTGGGGCCACGTACATGCGCATCCCCCGATGCTCCGTGGGGGCCAAAACCGGCCGGAAAAGACTGCCGGTCGGGCGGAAACGGAGGAGGACCCGCCACGGAGGCACCGGCCGGGAGCACGTGGCGTGTGGTGGCGGGGCGTCCCGGGGTTCGGATTCCCCGGGTGCGTACGGTTATGCCTCAGGCGGGCAGGGGGAGTTGGACGACCAGTAGCTTTCCGGCCATGGTCACTCCGCCGTCCATCGCGATGGCCAGACCGTCGGCGTAGACGTGCGGGCCGTCGACGACCGGGCGCTCGTCCTCCCCGCCGTCCTCCGTGCCGACCTGGCCGAGGAGGTACGGGATCGGGCTGTGACCGTGCACGATCCGCCGGCCGCCGTACGTGGCGAGCAGCTCGCGCACGGCGCCCGGGCCGCTCGCCTCGTCGCGGAAGGCGAAGCGCTTGGTGAACTTCCGGAAGAGGTCCCAGACCTCGTCCGCGTCGTTACGGGTGAGGATCTCGTGGACAGTGTCGTTGACGTCCTCGATGTTCGCGCCGTAGTCGAGATACGCGGTGGTGTCCGAGTGCAGGAGCAGGTGGTCGTCCTCCGCCACGACGGCGTCGAGCCGGGACATCCACTGGAGGTGGACGTCTTGGAGGCGGTCCATGTCGTGCTTCTGGCCGCCGTTGAGCAGCCAGGCGGCCTGGAAGGTGGCGGTGCCGGCGCCGGAGTTGACCGGCGTGTCGCCGAAGCGCTTGGCGCCGATCAGCAGCAGCTCGTGGTTGCCCATCAGGGCCTTGCAGTAGCCGCCGGCGGCCGCGGCCTCGGCGGACAGCCGCATCACCAGGTCGATGACGCCGATGCCGTCCGGACCCCGGTCGGTGAAGTCGCCGAGGAACCACAGCCGGGCGTTGCCCGCGGCCCAGCCGCCGTTCTCGTCGATGAGGCCCTGGGCGCGCAGGGCCGCCACCAGCTCGTCGAGATAGCCGTGGACGTCGCCCACGACATAGAGCGGGCCGCGGCCGTCGGAGGCCTGGGCGTCGGGGCGCGGCAGCGGATCGACGTGCACCTGGACGGTGTCGCCGCGGTTGATGACCGGCAGGTCGCGCTCGGTGGGGGTGTACCCCTCGGGCAGCGCGTCCTCGGGGAAGGCGTTCCCGGGGTGCCCGTCGGTCGTCCGCGCCACGGGCGCGGGGGCCGGTGCGAGGGGTTCGGGGACGGTCCCGGGGGCGACCGGCGCGTGCGCGGGGGCGGGCGCGGCGGCCGGCGCTCCGGCGGCGAAGACGTCGTAGGGCTCGGACTCCTCGCCCCGGTACGGGTTCAGGGGGTGTCCGAGCGGGAGGCTGCCCAGGTGGAGCGTGGCGTCCGCGGGCAGGGGAGCCACGGGCGCGGTCGCGGGAGCCGGGGCGTGCGCCGGGGCGGTCCGCGGGTCGGCGGGCTGCCCCTGGACGGGCACCTTGGCGTACGGAGGTACACGGAAGTCACGCAACGTCGCCGTGCGCACTACGGGTTCCTGCCCGTCCCCCTGTGTCATCGACCCCTCCACCACCGTCGCGATGCCCTGCACATCGCGGACCGGCCTGGTCGTGATGGTCCGCGGTGTCGTCCGCCCATCATAGGAATGAGCGTCCTCCTGTGTGACGCACCAGGGGTGGTGAATCCGGGTCCACTCCGGGTTCACCGGCCGTTTCGCCCGAATTAGGAAGATCCGGTTCAGGGCTCGGCCCGGGCCGCGTCGCGGTGTGCGACCGCGTGCGACCGATGCCGGGCCGAATGGTTCACGCGTCCCCCGGCTCCCCCGCCCGCCCCGGGGCTCCGGGCCGCGCCCGGAGCCTGTCCCCCGCCCGGCCCCCCTCGGGCCGTGTCGTTCCCCTTCGCGGGGCCGCTGCTCCCGGTGCCCTCTCGGGCCGGGCCGCCCGGGTCCGTCACGGTTTTCGCACGGTCCGGGCGGCCCTTTTCGGCGCTTGACGGTTTTCAGTCCTTCGAGGGAGAGCGGGGCGGGCTCACCGTCGTCCGCGGCGGCCGTCGCTGCGACGAGGTACGGACGATCAGCTCCGTCGGTATCACCCGCTCGACTGGACCGTCCGTCTCGATCCCCTCGATGGCGTCGATGAGGAGCTGGACGACGGCGGTGCCGATCCGGCGCGGTTTGAGCGAGAGCGTCGTGATGGGCGGTTCGGTGGTGGCGTACACCGTGGACTCGCTGCAGCACACGAGCAGCAGGTCGTCCGGGACCCGCAGCCCGTAGCGGCGGGCCGCGGCGAGCAGGTCGGTGCCGTTGGGGTCGAAGAGCCCGTACACGGCGTCGGGGCGGTCCGGGCGGGCGAGCAGCCGGTCGGCCGCGATGGCGCCCGCGCACGGATCGTGCGCCGGATAGGCCTCGTAGACGGGGTCCTGGCCCACCCGCGCGCACCAGTCGAGGTACGCGGTGGTGGAGAGCCGGGTGTACGTGTCGGTCGTCGTCCCGGTGAGCAGACCGATCCGGCGGGCGCCGGCGGCCGCGAGGTGGTCGAGCAGATCGAGGACGGCGGCCTCGTGGTCGTTGTCCACCCAGGCGGTGACCGGCAGCGTGCCGGCGGGGCGTCCGTCGGAGACGACGGGCAGGCCCTGGCGGACGAGTTCGGTCACGACCGGGTCGTGGTCGGAGGGGTCGATGACGACGGTGCCGTCGAGGGCGACGTTCGACCAGACGTCGTGACGGGAGGTGGCGGGCAGGATGACCAGCGCGTAGCCGCGGGCGAGCGCGGCCGAGGTGGCGGCCCTGGCCATCTCCGCGAAATAGGCGAATTCCGTGAAGGTGAAAGGTTCATCCCCGTACGTGGTCACGGTCAGGCCGATGAGGCCGGACTTGCCGGTGCGGAGCGTGCGGGCGGCCGCCGAGGGGCGATAGCCCAGTCGGTCGGCGACCTCGCGGACGTGACGGCGGGTGGCGTCCGGGAGCCGGCCCTTGCCGTTGAGTGCGTCGGAGACAGTCGTGATGGAGACCCCGGCGGCGGCGGCCACGTCCCGGATGCCCGCCCGGCCCTGCCGGGTTCCCCGGGTTTGTGCCCGGCTCACCTGGTGCTTCCCTGCTGCTGTCATGGCGAGCCGATAGTAGGGCGATGCGGGTGGGTCGGGCCGCGCGCATATGCAGGCATCGAGAGGCACGTTTCTGCAAGGTAATGCAGGGTCAATCCCCTTGGAAAGCAAGGGTATTTCGGATGTCGCCATAGGTCCTGCGGCCCCTTGCGTCGATGTGCCTGGCGAGAGGTGGAGGTCTCGAAGAGGTCTCAACTCACCTCTATGGGGGACGCGCGCCACGGCGCCCGCCACCGGCGCGCGCCATCTTGATGTGCGCCCCCTGGAGGAAGAGCGGGCCGACGGGCCCCTCGCCACGCCCCGGCGGGCCCGGCTCGCCCCCGAGCGCCCCGAGTTGTCCCCTGCCAGTTGTTCCCAGGCCATTCGCAGCGGAGCCGAATCCTCATAAGGTGAGCAGTATTGGTGACAGGTACGGAGGAGGACACACTGTGAGCGAGACCAGCGGGATCCCCGGGGCGGATGTGGCAGGCCCGAAGCTTCGCGCCGAACTGGACGGCGTCCCCACTTACAAGCCGGGCAAGCCGGCCGCCGCCGGTGGCCCGGTCGCCTTCAAGCTGTCCTCCAACGAGAACCCCTATCCGCCGCTGCCCGGCGTGATGGAGAGCACCCTCGCCGCGGCCGCGGACTTCAACCGCTACCCGGACATGGCCTGCACGGGTCTGACGCAGGAGCTGGCCGACCGCTTCGGCGTGCCGGTCTCCCACCTGGCCACCGGCACCGGCTCGGTCGGCGTGGCGCAGTCCCTGCTCCAGGCCACCTCGGGCCCGGGCGACGAAGTGATCTACGCCTGGCGGTCCTTCGAGGCGTACCCGATCATCACCCAGATCAGCGGGGCGACTTCGGTGAAGGTGCCGCTCACCGACGGCGAGGTGCACGACCTCGACGCGATGGCCGCCGCGATCACCGACCGGACCCGGCTGATCTTCGTCTGCAACCCCAACAACCCCACGGGCACCGCGGTGCGCCGGGCCGAGCTGGAGCGCTTCCTGGACCGGGTGCCCTCCGACGTGCTCGTGGTGATCGACGAGGCGTACCGCGAGTTCGTCCGCGACGCCGAGATTCCGGACGGCATCGAGCTGTACCGCGACCGGCCGAACGTGGCGGTGCTGCGGACCTTCTCGAAGGCGTACGGACTGGCCGGCCTGCGGGTGGGCTTCGCCGTCGCGCACGAGCCGGTGGCGGCCGCGCTGCGCAAGACCGCGGTCCCGTTCGGCGTGAGCCAGCTGGCGCAGGACGCCGCGGTGGCCTCGCTGCGGGCCGAGGACGCGCTGTTCGGGCGGGTCGGCGCGCTGGTCGCCGAGCGCGAGCGGGTCCACGCCGGCCTCGTGGCCCAGGGCTGGACCGTGCCGGAGACCCACGCGAACTTCGTCTGGCTGCGGCTCGGCGAGCGGACCATGGAGTTCGCCGCCGAGTGCGAGCGGCAGGGCGTGGTCGTCCGGCCGTTCGCCGGTGAGGGCGTGCGCGTCACGATCGGCGAGGACGAGGCGAACGACCTGTTCCTGAAGGCGGCGGAGGGCTTCCGCAAGGACGCGTGACGCCCGCACCTTTTCCGGTTGGTACGGCCCCGGGGCCGGTCGTGAAAGCGACCGCCCCGGGGCCGTCGCCGTTCCCGGGCCGGCCGTGCTCCGGGGCCCGATGAATTCGAGCCGCGCGGTGCCGTGCCTCGTCAGGCCGTTCGGCCCCGGTCCTGCGACCGGTCCTCGGCGCGACGGGCCTCCCGGAGGCCGTCCGGGGGCCGTTCGACGGCCTTCGGCATGGCCGGAAATCGTGGGTACACGTCCTCTGTGGCGCGCGCCACGGGATCCGGCCACCGCGCAGGGTCACCCCTTCGGTCCGGTGTCCCGGGGCGGTTGCTCGGCTCTTCGGATAAAAGCCCTGGTCAGCGCGGTGTGGGTGGCCGGAGGGAAGGTGGCGAAGGTCCCGCTCGGGGGGTGACCCCGGGTAGGGGACCCCGGCCGAAGGGACGTATTGCATATGAGCCATAATGCTTGTGAATGTGAACGCGTTCACAAGCGTGTCCCTGTTCCTCCAGGAATGTGTGGGATCAAAGGGGCAGACTGCCGATGTGACCACGGCGATGTAAGGAGCAGACGTGGACCTCGCTTTGGCGCCCGAGACACTGGCGCGCTGGCAGTTCGGCATCACCACCGTCTATCACTTTCTCTTCGTCCCGCTGACGATCTCACTCGCCGCGCTCACGGCAGGTCTACAGACGGCCTGGGTGCGCACCGACAAGGAGAAGTACCTCAGGGCCACCAAGTTCTGGGGCAAGCTCTTCCTGATCAACATCGCCATGGGTGTCGTCACCGGCATCGTGCAGGAGTTCCAGTTCGGCATGAACTGGTCCGACTACTCCCGCTTCGTCGGCGACATCTTCGGCGCCCCCCTCGCCTTCGAGGCGCTGATCGCGTTCTTCTTCGAGTCGACCTTCATCGGTCTGTGGATCTTCGGCTGGGACAAGCTGCCGAAGAAGATCCACCTCGCCTGCATCTGGATGGTGTCGATCGGCACCATCGCCTCGGCGTGGTTCATCCTGGCCGCCAACTCCTGGATGCAGCACCCGGTCGGCTACCGGTTCAACCCCCAGCGGGGACGCGCCGAGCTGACCGACTTCTGGCTGGTGATCACTCAGAACACCACCCTCAACCAGGTCTTCCACACCCTCTCGGCGGCCTTCCTCACCGGTGGCGCCTTCATGGTCGGCATCGCCGCGTACCACCTGGCCCGCAAGCGCCATGTCGCGGTGATGAAGACCTCGCTCCGGCTGGGTCTGGTCACGGTGGTGGTCGCCGGTCTGCTCACCGCGCTCAGCGGTGACACGCTCGGCAAGGTCATGTTCAAGCAGCAGCCGATGAAGATGGCCTCGGCCGAGGCGCTGTGGGACGGCCAGGACAGTGCGCCGTTCTCCGTCTTCGCCTACGGAGACGTCGAGAAGGGCCGCAACACCGTGGCCATCGAGATCCCCGGTCTGCTGTCCTTCCTCGCCGACAACGACTTCAGCTCGTATGTCCCCGGCATCAACGACATCAACAAGGAAGAGCAGGCGCGGTTCGGGCCCGGCGACTACCGGCCGATGATCCCCACCACGTACTGGAGCTTCCGGTGGATGATCGGCTTCGGTATGTCGTCCTTCCTCATCGGACTCGTCGGACTCTGGCTGACCCGCAAGAGGTTCTGGCTGGCCCCCGCGCTGCGGACGGGCGAGGACGAGGTGCCGCATCTGGTGCCGTTCAAGAACAAGGCGCTCAGCCCCAAGCTCGCCCACGCCTACTGGATCCTGGCCCTGTGGACGCTGGCCTTCCCGCTGATCGCCAACTCGTGGGGCTGGATCTTCACCGAGATGGGCCGTCAGCCGTGGGCCGTCTTCGGGGTGCTGCAGACCCGCGACGCCGTCTCCCCCGGGGTCTCCCAGGGTGAGGTGATCACCTCGATGAGCCTCTTCACGGCCCTCTACGCGATTCTCGCCGTGATCGAGGTGAAGCTGCTCGTCAAGTACATCAAGGCCGGCCCGCCCGAGCTGACCGAGGACGACCTCAACCCGCCCACCCGGATCGGCGGGGACGACGCCGACCGCCCCATGGCCTTCTCGTACTGAGGCTCAGGAGATCGAGGCATGGAACTCCACGACGTCTGGTTCGTACTCATCGCGGTCCTCTGGATCGGCTACTTCTTCCTGGAGGGATTCGACTTCGGAGTCGGCATCCTCACCAAGCTGCTCGCCCGGGACCGGACCGAGAAGCGCGTCCTCATCAACACCATCGGACCCGTCTGGGACGGCAACGAGGTGTGGCTGCTCACCGCGGGCGGTGCGACCTTCGCCGCCTTCCCCGAGTGGTACGCCACGCTCTTCTCCGGCTTCTATCTGCCGCTGCTGATCATCCTGCTCTGTCTGATCGTGCGCGGTGTCGCCTTCGAGTACCGGGCCAAGCGGTCCGGGGAGAAGTGGCAGCGCAACTGGGAGCACGCCCTCTTCTGGACCTCCCTCGTCCCCGCGTTCCTGTGGGGTGTGGCCTTCGGCAACATCGTCCGGGGCGTGAAGATCGACCAGGACTTCGAGTACGTCGGCAACTTCTGGGATCTGCTCAACCCGTACGCGATCCTCGGCGGCCTGGTCACGCTCACCCTCTTCACCTTCCACGGCGCGGTGTTCACGGCGCTCAAGACGGTCGGCGACATCCGCGACCGGGCCCGGGCGCTCGCGCTCAAGCTCGGGATCGTCACGGCGCTGCTCGCGCTCGCCTTCCTCATCTGGACCCAGCTGAACCACGGTGACGGCTGGAGCCTCGCCGCGATGCTGGTCGCCGTGGTGGCGCTGGTCGGCGCGATCGGGGCGAATCAGATCGGACGCGAGGGATGGGCGTTCATGCTCTCGGGCGTCACGATCGTCGCGGCGGTGGCGATGCTGTTCCTGACGCTGTTCCCGAACGTCATGCCGTCCACGCTCAACGAGGCGTGGAGCCTGACGGTGACCAACGCGTCGTCCAGCCCGTACACGCTCAAGATCATGACGTGGTGCGCGGCCATCGCGACGCCTCTGGTGCTGCTCTACCAGAGCTGGACCTACTGGGTGTTCCGCAAGCGGATCGGCACGCAGCACATCGCCGACGCCGCGCACTGACCCTCTCTCCGCCCGGCCGGCTCCTGAGGGGCCGGCCCTCTCCGGGGCGGTGTTTCACGTGAAACATCGCCCCCGGGGAAGGATGTTTCACGTGAAACCGATCGATCCGCGTCTGCTCCGTCACGCTCGGGCGACCCGCTTCTTCCTGCTGGCGGTGGTCGGACTCGGCCTCGTGGGGGCGGTGCTGATCGTCGCCCAGGCGATGCTGATCGCCGATGTCGTGGTGGGGGCCTTCCAGAAGGGCCTGCCGGTCTCCGGTCTCACCACACCGCTGGTGCTGCTGGCGATCGTGGCGGTGGGGCGGGGGCTGGTCTCCTGGCTCACCGAGCTGGCCGCCCACCGGGCCAGCGCGGCGGTCAAGTCCGAACTGCGCGGCCGGCTTCTCCAGCAGGCCGCGGCGCTCGGGCCCGGGTGGCTCGGCGGGCAGAAGGCCGGCTCGCTGGCCGCGCTCGCCACCCGGGGCGTGGACGCGCTCGACGACTACTTCGCCCGCTATCTGCCCCAGCTGGGGCTCGCGGTCGTGGTGCCGGTGGCGGTGCTCGCCCGGATCGTCACCGAGGACTGGATCTCGGCGGCCATCATCGTGGTGACCCTGCCGCTCATCCCGCTCTTCATGATCCTCATCGGCTGGTACACCCAGGCCCGGATGGACCGTCAGTGGAAGCTGCTGTCCCGGCTCTCGGGGCACTTCCTCGATGTGGTGGCCGGTCTGCCGACGCTCAAGGTGTTCGGCCGGGCCAAGGCGCAGGCCGAGAACATCCGGAAGATCACCGCCGAGTACCGGCGGGCGACCATGCGGACGCTGCGGATCGCCTTTCTCTCCTCCTTCGCCCTGGAACTGCTCGCGACGCTGTCGGTCGCGCTCGTCGCGGTCGGCACCGGAATGCGGCTGGTGCACGGCACTCTCGATCTCACGACCGGGCTCGTCATCCTGATCCTGGCGCCCGAGGCGTATCTGCCGCTGCGACAGGTGGGTGCGCAGTTCCACGCGGCGGCGGAGGGACTGGCCGCCGCCGAGGAGATTTTCGAGGTCCTGGAACAGCCGGTGCCCGCCGGCGGTACGGGGGCGGTGCCCGCGTCCGTACGGCTCGAACTCGACCGGGTGACGGTACGGCACCCCGGCCGCACCACGGCCTCGCCCGCCGGCGCCTCGCTCACCGTCGAACCCGGCGAGACCGTGGCCCTCGTCGGACCGAGCGGCGCCGGCAAGTCGACCCTGCTCGACGTGGTGCTCGGCTTCACCCGCCCGGAGGCGGGCGGTTCGGTACGGGTCGGGGGCGCCGATCTCGCCTCGCTGGACCTGGAGGAGTGGCGCTCGCGGATCGCGTGGGTGCCACAGCGCCCGCATCTCTTCGCCGGGACCATCGCGGAGAACGTCCGGCTGGCCCGGCCGGATGCCTCCGACGCGGCGGTCCGGCAGGCGCTGCGCGATGCCGGCGCGGACGGGTTCGTCGCCGATCTGCCGGAGGGTGCCGACACCCTGCTCGGTGAGGACGGTGCCGGTCTCTCCGCCGGTCAGCGCCAGCGGCTCGCGCTGGCCCGGGCGTTCCTCGCGGACCGGCCCCTGCTGCTTCTCGACGAGCCGACCGCCGCCCTCGACGGGGACACCGAGGCCGGTGTCGTGGACGCCGTCCGCCGGCTCGCGGTCGGCCGTACGGTGCTGCTGGTCGTGCACCGGCCGGCGCTGCTCGCGGTCGCGGACCGGGTGGTGCGGATCGGCGCGGCCGAGGAGTTCGGGGCGCCCGAGGGGGCCGTGCGCGATGCGGTGGCCGATGGCGCGAGGACCGTGCCGCTCGCGTCCGTGGCCGCCGGCCCCGGGGGAGCGGGGACCGCTCCGGCCGCTCCCGCGGTCGTGGAATCCCGGCAGTCCGTGTCCTCCCTGGACACCGGCGCCGTGGACACCGGCCTCATGGGTTCCGGCTCCACCGACACCGGCTCTCTGGGCTCCGGCTCTGGCTCCGGCTTCATGGACGCCGGCGCCGTGGGCCGGGCGCCGTCCGCGCGGCGGGTGTTCGGCCGGGTGCGGGCGATGGCGGGCGGGCTCCGGGGGCGGGTCGCGCTCGCGCTGCTGCTGGGCAGCCTGGCGCTCGGATCGGCCGTGGGCCTCATGGCGGTGTCCGGGTGGCTCATCTCCCGGGCGTCCGAACAGCCTCCCGTGCTCTATCTGATGGTCGCCGTGACCGCGACCCGCGCCTTCGGCATCGGGCGCGCCGTGTTCCGCTACGCCGAGCGTCTCGTCTCGCACGACGCCGTGCTGCGGATGCTCGCCGATCTGCGGGTCGCCGTCTTCCGCCGGCTGGAGCGGATCGCGCCCGCCGGACTGCGCCGCACTCGGCGCGGCGATCTGCTGGCCCGGCTGGTGCACGACGTCGACGCGCTCCAGGACTACTGGCTGCGCTGGCTCCTCCCGGCCGGGGCCGCACTGGTCGTCGGCGCCGGATCGGTCGCCTTCACCGCCTGGCTGCTGCCCGAGGCCGGCGCGGTCCTCGCCGCCGGACTGCTGCTCGCCGGCGTCGCCGTGCCGCTGACCGGCGCCGTGCTCGCCCGGCGCGCGGAACGGCGGCTCGCCCCCGCGCGCGGCACGCTCACCACCACCGTGGTCGACCTGCTGAGCGGCTGCGCCGAACTCACCGTCGCCGGCGCCCTGAAGGGCCGCGTCGAACGGGCCGCCGCGGCCGACCGTACCCTCACCGCCATCGCCTCCCGGCAGTCCGCCGCCACCGCGCTGAGCGCCGGTCTGTCCGCCCTGGTCTGCGGCCTCACGGTGGCCGGTGCCGCGCTCGTCGGCGTCCAGGCGGTGCGGGACGGCCGGCTCGACGGCGTCGCGCTCGCCGTGGTCGTCCTCACCCCGCTCGCCGGGTTCGAGGCCGTCACCGGGCTGCCTCTCGCCCTCCAGTACCGCCAGCGCGTGCGGCGCAGCGCCGAGCGGGTCCTCGACGTGCTCGACGCCCCCGTCCCCGTTCCCGAGCCGGCCGCACCCGCGGCTCCCCCGGCGAGTCCGTTCCCGCTGGAACTGGACGGGCTCACGGCGAGGTACGCCGGAGCGGACCGGCCCGCGCTGGACGGCTTCGGGCTCCGGCTGGAGGCCGGGCGCCGGGTGGCCGTGGTCGGCGCGTCCGGCTCCGGCAAGACGACCCTCGCCCAGGTGCTGCTGCGCTTCCTGGACACCGAGTCCGGTGCGTACCGGATCGGCGACGTCCCCGCCCGGGACCTCGACGGCGACGACGTCCGCCGCTTCGTCGGCCTGTGCGCCCAGGACGCCCACCTCTTCGACAGCACGCTGCGCGAGAACCTGCGGCTCGCCCGGACCGGGGCGAGCGACGGCGAACTGCGCGACGCCCTGCGCCGCGCCCGGCTCCTGGACTGGGTGGACACCCTGCCCGACGGGCTCGACACGCTCGTCGGCGAGCACGGCTCGCGGCTCTCCGGCGGTCAGCGGCAGCGCCTCGCGCTCGCCCGGGCGCTGCTCGCCGACTTCCCCGTCCTCGTCCTCGACGAGCCGGCCGAGCACCTGGACCTGGCCACCGCCGACGCGCTCACCGACGATCTGCTGCGGGCCACCGAGGGACGCACCACCGTCCTCATCACCCACCGGCTGCACGGACTCGACGCCGTCGACGAGGTGATCGTCCTCGACCGGGGCCGGATCGCGCAGCGCGGACCGTACGCGGACCTGGCGGCGGCCGACGGGCCGCTGCGGCGGATGCGGGAGCGGGAGCGGGCGAGCGATTCGCTGCTCGTGACCGGGGCCGCCGCGACCGCCGCCGACGCCGCCGCTACCTTCGTACCGGGGACCGCGCCGGACGACCGGTCCGCGTCCCCGGCCCCCGCGCGGTCCGCCCAGCCGACTGCCGCCGCCCCATAGGAATCAAGAGGCTCACGGTCATGACCGCCGCGCCCGACGTACCGGACCCGCTCGACGCCGCGACCCAGGCGACCCGCGGTCTGCGCGGTCTGTCGACCGAACTGACCGCGCGCGTGCCGCTGCTCCTGGAGGCGATGCGTTCCGTCGGCACCGGCCTCGAACTGCACACCACCCTCGACCGGATCTGCGAGACGGCGGCGGCGCTCGCCGGCGCCCGGTACGCGGCCATCGGCGTCGTCGACGAGGAGCGCGACGGCCTGTCCGACTTCGTCACCTACGGCGTCAGTGAGGACATCGCGCGCCGGATCGGCCACCGGCCCGACGGGCACGCCGGGCTGCTCGGCGCGCTCATCCGCGATCCGCGGACGATCCGGCTCGCCGATGTGGCGGCCGATCCGCGTGCGGCCGGGTTCCCGCCCGGCCATCCGCCGATGCGGACCTTCCTCGGTGTCCCGATCAAGGTGCAGGGCGAGATCTTCGGCAATCTCTATCTCGCCGAGAAGAACGACGGCGGCGAGTTCAACGACTACGACGTCCACATGGTCCGGGTGCTCGCCACCGAGGCCGGGATCGCCATCGGCAACGCGCGGCTGTACGAGGCCGCCCGGCAGCGCGAGCGCTGGATCGACGGCTCCGTCGCCGTCACCACCGCCCTGCTCTCCGGCGGGGACGCCGACGACGCGCTCACGGTCGTCGCCGAGCAGGCCCGGCGGCTCGCCGACGCCGGCGCGGGCATCGTGCTGCTGCCGGCCGAGGAAGGCGGTCTGGAGGTCGTCGCCGTCTCCACCGACCAGACGAGCCGGACGCTCGGCCTGGTGATCCCGCCCGAGAGTCCGGTGACGGAGAGTCTGCTGGAGGGCGAGGCGGTGTTCCTCGACGACGCCGCCGGCGATCCCCGGATGGCCACCCCGCTCGCCGCGGAGTACGGGCCCGCGATGCTGCTGCCGCTGCAGAGCGGCGGCCGGGTGCTCGGGGCGCTCGCGGTGCCGAGGGCCCGGGGCGCGCGGCCGTTCACGGAGGCGGAGCGGACCCTGGCCGCCCAGTTCGCCTCGCAGGCGGCGCTCGCGCTGATGATGGCCGAGGCCCAGCGGGACCGGGAGCGGCTCGCCGTCTACGAGGACCGCGACCGGATCGCCCGCGATCTGCACGACCTGGTCATCCAGCGGCTGTTCGCCACCGGGATGATGCTGGAGAGCGCCCAGCGCAAGTCGATCGTGCCCGCCGTGCGGGACGGGGTCGGCAAGGCGGTCGACGAGCTGGACGTGACCATCCAGGAGATCCGTACGGCGATCTTCGCGCTCCAGCAGGGGCCGGCCGAGGCGCCCTCGGGGCTGCGTACCCGGGTCCTGCGGGAGATCAACACGGCGGCCGTGCCGCTCGGCTTCAAGCCCGCGCACCGCTTCCTCGGCGCGATCGACGCGACCGTCGGCGAGCTGACCGGCAAGAACCTCATCGCCGCGCTGCGCGAGGCGCTGTCGAACGCCTTCCGGCACGCGGAGGCGTCCCGGATCGAGGTGGTCCTGGACGCCACGGTCACGCTGGCGGACGGCACCCCGGGGGTCCGGCTGTCGGTGGCCGACGACGGGATCGGGATCCCGTCCGGGGGCCGGCGCAGCGGTCTGCGCAATCTGGCCCGGCGCGCCGAGTCGCTCGGCGGCGCGAGCTGGTGCGACCCGGGCATCGGCGAGGACGGGGCCGGGACGACGGTGGTGTGGCAGGCGCCGCTCTGACCTGGGCTCCCGGGGCGTTGCCCGGAGGCCGGGACGGCGGGGCGGCTGAACGTGGTGTGGTGTGGTGCGGTGCCGGTGTGGCGCCGGTGTGACGCGGGCCAGGAGGCGGGCCCGTGCCGGGTGGTCCGGGGGCCGGAGGCAGGGCTGGGGCCCGTGCCGGGCCCGGGGGATCAGCGGGCGAGGACCGATTCGGCGACGAGGCGTTCGATGACCAGGGCCACGCCGTCCTCGTTGTTGCCCGCGGTGACGCCGGTGGCGGCGGCGACGGCGTCGGGATGGGCGTTGCCCATGGCGTAGGAACGCCCCGCCCAGCCGAGCATCTCGATGTCGTTGGGCATATCGCCGAAGGCCACGACCTCCTCGGGCGTGATCCCGCGCTCGGCGCAGCACCGGGCGAGGGTGGAGGCCTTGGAGACACCGAGGCCGCTGATCTCCAGGAGCGCGGTGGGGCTGGAGCGGGTGAAGGAGGCGAGCGCGCCGGCGGCCTCGCGGGCGGTGCCGAGGAAGGCGTCGGGGTCGAGGTCCGGGTGCTGGGCGAGCAGCTTGAGGACGGGGTCGCCGGTGCCGGGGGCGTCCTCGAACAGGAGCTTCTCGGCGTCGGCGACGGTGGCGCCCGGGTCGAGGAAGAACGGCGGGTAGTCCGGCTCGTAGTGGATGCCGGTCGTCATCTCGACGGCGAAGGTGGTGCCGGGGACGGTGGTCCGCAGCGCCTTGACGATGTCCAGAGCGGTGGGCCGCATCAACGGGCGCACGTCCAGAAACGTTTTTCCACGGTGCAGGTCGACCACCGCGGCGCCGTTGGCGCAGATGGCGAGGCCGTGACCGTGGACGTGGTCGCTGACGACGTCCATCCAGCGGGCCGGGCGGCCGGTGACGAAGAAGACCTCGATACCCGCCTGCTCGGCGGCCGCGAGGGCCGCGACGGTGCGCGCCGAGACGGTCTTGTCGTCCCGCAGCAGAGTGCCGTCGAGATCGGTGGCGATCAGGCGGACGGACCGGTTCTCGGGGTGCGCGGAGTCAGAGGGAGTCACCGCTTCATTGTTCCGCACAACGCGCACGTGCGTGCGGAAGCCCGCACATTTGAGTACGGGAGCGGGCCGGAGCCCGGCGGTTTCCGGCCAGTCGGCGCCCTGGGGGACAAGGGGCGGGTGCCGACGGGCCGGGGATCGTGCGCCGGGGCGGTCGGGTCAGCCGAGCTGGGCGAGGGCCTCGGTGGCGATCTGCTCGAAAACGTCCTGGTCGGCGGCGAAGACGGAGTCGGCGACCGGCCAGTGGATCACGATCTCGGTGAAGCCCAGCTCCCGGTGACGGCCGGCGAAGTCGACGAAGGCGTCGAGGGACTCCAGGGGCGCGTTCCGGTCCGGGGTGAAGCCGTGGAGAAGGATCCTGTCCATTTCCGAGACGTCCCGGCCGACCTCGGCACAGGCCTTTTCCAGCTTCTCGCCCTGGATGGCGAGCGCTTCCCGCGACTGCTCGGGGGTGCCGTTCTCGTACAGCTTCGGGTCGCCGGTCGTCAGCCACGCCTGACCGTGGCGGGCGGCGAGCAGCAGCCCGCGCGGGCCGGTCGCGGCGACCGCGAACGGCAGCCGGGGGCGCTGGGCGCAGCCGGGGATGTTGCGGGCCTCGTGAGCCGAGTAGAAGGCGCCCGGCTCGGTCACCGCGTCCTCGGTGAGCAGCCGGTCGAGCAGCGGGACGAACTCGGCGAGGCGGTCCGCCCGCTCCCTCGGCGTCCAGGGCTCCTGGCCGAGCGCGGTGGCGTCGAAGCCGTTGCCGCCCGCGCCGATGCCGAGGGTGATCCGGCCACCGGAGATGTCGTCGAGCGTGATCAGCTCCTTGGCGAGGGTCACCGGGTGCCGGAAGTTCGGCGAGGTGACCATGGTGCCCAGACGCAGCCGGTCCGTCGCGGTCGCGGCGGCGGTGAGAGTCGGCAGCGCGCCGAACCAGGGGCCGTCGCGGAAGGTCCGCCAGGACAGGTGGTCATAGGTGTACGCGGCGTGGAAACCGAGCTCCTCGGCCCGCTGCCAGGTGGCGCGGCCCCCCTCGGCCCATCGTCGGGTGGGGAGGATCAGGGTGCTCAGGCGCAGGTTCATGCATCGAGCCTACGTCGGGCGCGCCGGAGACGAGGCGGCCGCTCCGGGCCTGGTCAGGACCGTGGAGGGGCTGGGGCGGGAGTGCGGCGGGACCACGTCGGGGCTCCCAGGAAGGGCGGCGGCCGGGCGCGGTGACGGCGGTCACCGGGGCGAGAGGGACCACGCCGGTCTCGGTGCCGTGGATCAGGCGAAGCGGATGTACCGCGGGGGTACGGCGGTGGTGAGCCAGACGCCGTTCGCGCTGACGTGGAAGACGTGGCCGTCCCGGTGCATCGCGCCGGCGTCGACGGCGAGGACCACGGGGCGCCCGCGGCGGGCGCCGACCCGGGTGGCCGTCTCGCGGTCTCGGGAGAGGTGCACATGGTGGCGGGCCATGGAGCGCAGCCCTTCTTCCCGGATCGCGGGCAGCCGGGTGGCGACCGTGCCGTGGTAGAGGTACGCGGGCGGTTCGGCGGGCGGCAGGTCCAGGTCGACCGGGACGGTGTGGCCCTGGGCGGCGCGGATACGGGTGCCTTCGACGGTGAAGCGCTTCTTGTCGTTGGCGGCGACCACGTGGTCGAGTTCGGCGCGGGTGATCGGGAAGCCGTGTGCGGCGGCGGCGCGCAGGAGGGTGTCGATCTCGGTCCAGCCGTGTGGGTCGAGGACGAGTCCGAGGCGGTCGGGTTGGTGGCGCAGATGTTTGGAGAGGTATTTCGACACTCTCACCACGCGTTTCTCGTCCTTCACGAATTCATTGAATCCCCAGGTTTGATCCACAGGCAAGTTGATTTATCCACAGGCTAGTTGGCGATTCTGTGGACAACCCGGCCGCACTTTCAGTCTATTTGGGGGATTTCGTTGCCCTTTGCCCGAGTTGAGGTGAGTGCATCCAATGTCCGTGTCTGGACTTCCCGTTCGGCGGCGGCCGTGATGAACGCCGACACGTTCCGCTCGCCAACGAGCTCCCGCACGGCCCGGATCGTCTCGGCGGGCAGGGTCACCGCGCGCGGCTCGCGGCCGCCGGGCACCGGGGCGTCCGGGGAGAGATGGAACTGGAGGTGGGCCGTGGCGAACAGGCGCATCGCGCGTGCCAGTTCGGCGTCCACGGTCTGCTGGGCGAGCGGCCGCAGCCGTCGGACCAGGGTCGCGGCCTCGGTCGCGTCCGCGTCCGTCGGCGGACGGTGTTCCAGATAGCGCGCGAAGACGTGCTCGCTCGTGAACTCCAGGAAACGGGCGGCGATGTGCTCGACCTGGCCGCGAAGTTCCCGCAGATGCCCGGTGATCGCCCCGAGCGGCACCCCCGCGGCGTACAACTCGGCGGCCACCGCCAGCTCCTGGGGGCTCGGAACCAGGTACTCCTCGCTCTCCCGGCCCGTCACGCGCTCCAGGACACCCAGCTCGATGGCCTCCTGGACCGCGTCCTCGTCCGGCTCGCCGCCGAACCGCGCGTCCAGCTCGGCGCGCGAGATCCGGTCGGCCTCCTCGTCCGTCCACGGCCCGTCGACCTCGGCGACCAGCCCGAGGACCCCGCCCAGACCGCGCCCGGCGTCCCACGCCTCCAGGAGTTCCTTGATGGAGGCGAGGGTGTAGCCGCGGTCGAGCAGATCCGCGATCTGCCGGAGCCGGGCGAGATGCGTCTCGCCGTAGACGTTCGACCGGCCGCGGCGCTCGGGACGGGGCAGCAGGCCCCGGTCCTGGTAGGCGCGGATGGTGCGCACGGTGGCCCCGCTGCGATGGGCCAGATCCTCGATCCGGTACTCCGGGGGTACCGACTGCTCCGACACATCCGCTCCCACCGACCGATCCTTCCACCCGATGGTACGACCCGCCCCCGGACCTCCGTCCGGACGTACGGACGTACGGAGGCCCGGACGTACGGACGGCTTGCCGGGGCGGGTCCCCCGACGGCTCCGCGCCGCCGGGGGCGCGGAACCGCGTCTACGCCGGCGGCTGCCAGCGCGCGAACGCCCGCAACACCCCCGGCGAGAGCCGGGACAGCGCGTGCGCGCCCCGCGCCTCGGGGGTCACCGGCACCACGGCCCGGTCGTGCAGTACCGCGCCCAGGATCGCCTCCGCGACCTTCTCCGGCGGGTAGTTGCGCAGCCCGTACAGCCGCGACGCGTTCTTCTGGCGCCGCTTCTCCTCCGCCGCGTCCGTCACGCCCGCGAACCGGGCGGTGGAGGTGATGGCGGTGTTCACGATGCCGGGGCAGATGGCCGAGACCCCGATGCCCCGCTCGGCGAGTTCGGCCCGCAGGCACTCGCTCAGCATCAGCACCGCCGCCTTCGAGGTGCTGTACGCGGGCAGCGCGCGGGACGGCTGGAAGGCCGCGGCGGACGCCGTGTTGACGATGTGGCCGCCCTGTCCGCGCTCGGCCATCCGCTCCCCGAAGAACCGGCAGCCGTGGATCACGCCCCACAGATTGACGTCGAGGACCCGCTGCCACTCCTCGCTCGTGGTGTCGAAGAAGGAGCCGGTGAGGCCGATGCCCGCGTTGTTGACGAGCACGTCGACCACGCCGTACTCCTCGGTCACCCGCGCGGCCAGCTTCTCCATCGCCTGCTCGTCGGCCACGTCGACGGTCTCGCCCCAGGCCGCGGGCGCCCCGATGAGCCGGGACATCTCTGCCGTACGGGCCGCGCCCTCGGCGTCCCGGTCCACCGCGATCACCCGCGCGCCCGCCTCGGCGAAGGCGAACGCGGTGGCCCGGCCGATGCCACTCGCGGCACCGGTCACCAGGACCAGCTGGCCGCCGAACCGCTCCGCGTACACGGGCCGGGTCCGGCGCTTCGCCGCGGGCTTCGGGGCCGCTGCCGCCGGTTCCTCGTGCCGGTCGACGAACTCGGTGATCCAGGCGGCCAGCTGGTCGGGCCGGGTGCGCAGCACCCAGTGCTTGACCGGCAGGGTGCGCCGGGTCAGGTCCGGCACCCAGTCGCCCAGGTCGTCGTAGAGCCGCTCGGAGAGGAACGCGTCACCGGTCGGCGTGATCAGCTGGACGGGCGCGTGGGCGTACGCGTCGGGGCGCGGGCGGGTGAGCCGGGAGCGCACGTTGTCGCGGTAGAGCCAGGCGCCGTTGGCCGCGTCCGACCGCAGCGACGCGGTCGGGTAGCCGCCCGCCGGGATACCCTCCATCCGCTCCAGGAGTGCCGGCCAGTGCTTGCCGAGCGGTCCGCGCCAGGCCAGTTCGGGCAGCTTCGGGGTGTGCAGCGCGTACACGTACCAGGACTTGGCGCCCTGGCCGAGCAGCTGGCCCAGCCGGCGCGGGGTGGGCCGGGTCATCCGCTTCTTGATCCAGTGCCCGAAGTGGTCGAGCGAAGGGCCGGACATCGAGGTGAAGGACGCGATCCGGCCCTCGGTCCGTGCCACCGTCACGAACTCCCAGGACTGCACCGAACCCCAGTCGTGGCCGACCAGATGGACCGGCCGGTCCGGGCTGACCGCGTCCGCGACGGCCAGGAAGTCGTCCGTCAGCTTCTCCAGGGTGAAGCCGCCGCGCAGCGGGCGCGGCGCCGTCGAACGGCCGTGGCCCCGGACGTCGTACAGCACCACGTGGAAGCGCTCGGCGAGCCGCGCCGCGACCTCGGACCACACCTCCTTGGAGTCCGGGAAGCCGTGGACGAGCAGGACCGTCGGCCGGCTCGTGTCGCCCAGCTCCGCCACGCACAGCTCGATCCCGCCCGTACGGACCCGGCGCTCGCGCGCCCCGCTCAGCCCGGTGTCGGCCGTCATCGGACCTCCCCTTCCCGTTCCTCGTCCACTGTCGTCACTCGTGTCGTACGGCTTGCCCGTGGCGCCCGTGGCGCCCGTGGCGGCGGTGTCGGTCGTGTCGCTCATGCCGCCGTCTCGTTCCAGCGGCGTACGTGCGGCAGGTCGTCGTCCAGCCAGAACGCGCTCTCCTCGGGGTCCCGGGAGTCGGTGACCACCAGGATCTCCTCGAACTTCGCGCCCGTGCCCCGGAATCCGAGGTGCGGTTCGACCGCCCAGAGGCCCGGCTTGGGCGGGTGATCGGAGAACTTGTACGGCGACCACAGCGGCGACCAGCCGTCCCGGTGGCCGTGCAGCGCGTCGCTCGCCAGGCCCTTCAGGGACTGGGTGCCGAAGCCGAACAGCGTGGGCGCCCAGCGCCGTTCGCGCACCCGGTCGACCTTGTGGGCGATGACCCCGAAGGGATAGGCGCGGTGCCGGTTCTCGTACCCCTGGCGGACCATGAGGCGGTCCACGTCCTCGTAGATCTCCCGCAGGGGGCGGCGCTCGCGCACCTCGCGGAGGATCAGGGTGCGGTGCTCCGCCAGATCGGCGAGCAGCTTGTCGTGGAGGGGGTCGAGCCCGAGACAGCCGGAGTAGCCGATGTCCGCCGTGTAACCCCGGTACACCGGGGCCATGTCGAGGATGAACGGCATCCCCGCCTCCAGGCGGCGGTCGGTGGGGAAGAACTGGAGCGGGATCTTGAAGCCGGCGAAGGCCGTGCGGTCGCCGAACCAGGCGAACGGCCGGTGGAACCAGTCCTTCACCCCGCGCTCGTACAGCCACTCGCGCTGCATCCGCGCCGCCTCGCGCTCGGTCACCCCCGGCTTCAGCTGGGCCGCGACCGCCTCCGCGCACGCGTACGCGAGCCGCTGCGTCTCCCTGAACCCCCGCAGCTCCGCGTCGAGTTCACGCGCCGCCACCGTGCCCGAACCCGTCCCCGGCCCCGGCCTCGTTCCCGTGCCACCCGCCGTACCCGTCGATGCCATGCCACCACCCCGCCCGTCCCGCTCAGCGCCGGCTGCGCTACGTAGCCGTAACTTGACACTGATGAATGTGACAATGGTCGGCGGCTGCGTCAAGGGGTGTGCGCGAGCCTGTGGACAACGCACCCAGGCCGCCGGCCGGCTCACCCGCCCCCGGCCCCGGCCCCGGCCGAGATCCGCCGTACGCCCCCCGGGACTTGTCCCTCCTCAGTCCGCCGGACGGCCCCTAAGGCCCCGTACACCTGGAGGCGGAGACGGATCGGACCGCTGGTCTGACGACGGCCGTGACGCACGCCACTACCGTCGATTCCGTGACTGTGATCGCGACCGAAAGCCTCAGCAAGCGGTTCCCCCGGGTGACCGCTCTCGACCGGCTCTCCCTGGACATCGGGCCCGGTGTGACCGGACTGGTGGGCGCCAACGGAGCCGGCAAGTCCACGATGATCAAGATCCTGCTCGGTCTGTCCCCGGCCACGGAGGGCCGCGCCGAAGTCCTCGGGCTCGACGTCGCCACCGAGGGCGGCCGGATCCGCGAGCAGGTCGGCTACATGCCGGAACACGACTGCCTGCCGCCCGACGTCTCGGCCACCGAGTTCGTCGTCCACATGGCGCGGATGTCGGGCCTGCCCGCGACCGCCGCCCGCGAGCGGACCGCCGACACCCTGCGCCACGTCGGCCTGTACGAGGAGCGCTACCGCCCGATGGGCGGCTACTCGACCGGCATGAAGCAGCGGGTGAAGCTGGCCCAGGCCCTCGTCCACGACCCGCGCCTCGTGCTGCTCGACGAGCCGACCAACGGCCTCGACCCGGTCGGCCGCGACGAGATGCTCGGTCTGATCCGGCGGGTGTGGACGGACTTCGGGATCTCGGTCCTCGTCACCTCGCATCTGCTCGGCGAACTGGAGCGGACCTGCGACCACGTCGTCGTCATCGACGGCGGCCGGCTCCTGCGCTCCAGTTCCACCAGCGACTTCACCCGCACCACCGCCACCCTCGCGGTCGAGGTCACCGACTCCGACGCGCACCCGGACGGCACGGAGGCCCTGCGCGCCGCGCTCACCGCCGCCGGAGTCACCCTCCACGCGGGCGTGGAGGACGGATTGCCGGGCGCGGGGCACATCCTGCTCCTGGACGCGCCCGGCGAGGAGACGTACGACCTGGTCCGCGACACCGTCGCCGGCCTCGGGCTCGGCCTGGTCCGCATGGAACAGCGCCGCCACCACATCGCCGAGGTCTTCACCTCCGCCGACCAAGCCCAGGCCCAGGCGCAGCCGCAGCCGCACGGGCAGGACCCGCAGAACCAGAAGGAGGTGCCGACGCGATGACGACATCCCCGATGTCCCCTGCCCCTGCCCCCGGCCCCGCCCCGGCGGGCGCCCCCGGCGGCTCCGGCCCCGAGGCCACCCGTATCCACAACATCGGATACCGCGGCTACGACGGCCCCCGCCTCGGCCGCGCCGCCGCCCGCCAGGCGCTGTTCTCGCAGTCGCTGCGCGGCGCGTACGGACTGGGCCGCAGCGCCAAGTCCAAGGTGCTGCCGATGCTGCTGGCCGGCGTGATGTGCATGCCCGCGCTGATCGTCGTGGCGGTCGCGGTGTTCACCAAGGCGTCGAAGCTGAACGTCGGTTACACCGAGTACGCGGTGTACCTCCAGATGGTCATCGGCATCTTCGTGGCCGCCCAGGCCCCGCAGTCCGTCTCCCGCGATCTGCGGTTCCGTACCGTGCCGCTGTACTTCGCCCGCCCGATCGAGCGCGTCGACTACGTCCTCGCCAAGTTCGGCGCGATGGCCTCGGCGCTGTTCGTCCTCACCGCCTCGCCCCTCCTGATCATGTGGATCGGATCGCTGCTCGCCAAGATGGATTTCGCCACGCAGACGAAGATGTTCGGTGAGGGCCTCGCGTCGGTGGCCCTGCTGTCGCTGCTCTTCGGCGGCATCGGCCTCGTCATGGCCGCCCTCACCCCGCGCCGCGGGTTCGGCGTCGCCGCCGTCATCGCCACGCTGGTGATCTCGTACGGGGCGGTCTCCACGCTCCAGGGCATCGCCTACGGCACCGACAACCCGGGCGTCATCAAGTGGATCGGCCTCTTCTCGCCGATCACCCTCATCGACGGGGTGAGTTCGGCCTTCCTGGGCGGGACCTCGGCGTTCCCCGGCCGTGACGCCGCGGCGCCGGGCGCCGGGGCGGGCGTGGTCTATCTGCTGGTCGTCCTCGCCCTGATCGCCGGTTCGTACGGGGTGCTGATGCGCCGCTACCGGAAGGTCGGCCTGTGACCGCCCCCGGCCCCCGCACCCACGTCAGCCCCGGTCCCGGCGCCCGCTCCCTCTTCAGCCCCGGTACCCGCCCCCTTCACCAGAACGGGCCGCGCTCATGAGCGTTCTCACCATCGACCATGTCTCCCGCTGGTTCGGCAACGTCGTGGCCGTCAACGACGTCACCATGACCATCGGCCCGGGTGTCACCGGCCTGCTCGGCCCCAACGGCGCCGGGAAGTCCACCCTCATCAACATGATGGGCGGCTTCCTCGCCCCCTCCGCCGGCAGCGTCACCCTCGACGGGACGACGATCTGGCGCAACGAGTCCGTCTACCGCTCGATCGGCATCGTCCCCGAACGGGAGGCCATGTACGACTTCCTCACCGGGCGCGAGTTCGTCGTCGCCAACGCCGAACTGCAGGGCCTCGGCGACGAGGAGGCGCGGCGGGCGCTGGCCACGGTGGAAATGGAATATGCCCAGGATCGCAAGATCTCCACGTACAGCAAGGGCATGCGGCAGCGCGTGAAGATGGCCTCGGCCCTCGTCCACGAGCCGTCCGTGCTGCTGCTCGACGAGCCGTTCAACGGCATGGACCCGCGCCAGCGCATGCAGCTGATGGAGCTGCTGCGCCGGATGGGGGCCGAGGGCCGTACGGTCCTGTTCTCCTCGCACATCCTGGAGGAGGTCGAACAGCTCGCCTCGCACATCGAGGTGATCGTGGCCGGACGGCACGCCGCCTCCGGCGACTTCCGGCGCATCCGCCGGCTGATGACCGACCGGCCGCACCGCTATCTGGTGCGCTCCAGCGACGACCGGGCGCTGGCCGCCGCGCTGATCGCCGACCCGTCGACGGCCGGGATCGAGGTCGACCACGCGGACGGCGGAGGACTGCGGATCCAGGCCGTGGACTTCGGCCGGTTCACCGAACTGCTGCCGCAAGTCGCCCGCGAGCGCGGCATCCGGCTGCTGACGGTCTCGCCCTCGGACGAGTCCCTCGAATCCGTCTTCTCGTATCTCGTAGCGGCCTGAAAGGAGCCCGACTCCCATGTACAACCCCACCGTCGCCCGGCTCACCTACCGGGCCCTGCTCGGCCGCAAGCGGGCGCTGATCCTCTTCGCGCTGCCCGCGATGCTGATCCTGATCGCCGTCGCGGTCCGGATGTTCAACGGTGCCGACGACCAGGTCGCCGCCGACGTCCTCGGCGGGTTCGCGCTCGCCACGATGGTGCCGCTGATCGGCGTGATCGCCGGAACCGGCGCGATCGGACCGGAGATCGACGACGGCTCGATCGTCTATCTGCTGGCCAAGCCGGTGAAGCGGCCGGTGATCGTCTTCACCAAGCTGATCGTCGCCATCGCCGTGACCATGGTCTTCTCGGCCCTGCCGACGTTCATCGCCGGATACATCCTGAACGGCAACGGACAGCAGGTCGCCGTCGCCTACACCGTCGCCGCCCTCGTCGCGTCCATCGCGTACAGCGCGCTCTTCCTGCTGCTCGGCACGGTCAGCCGGCACGCCGTCGTGATCGGTCTGGTCTACGCCCTGGTGTGGGAGGCCCTGTTCGGCTCGCTGATCGCGGGCGCCCGTACCCTCAGCGTCCAGCAGTGGGCGCTCGCGCTGGCCGAGAAGGTCACCGGGGACGGCCTCGTCAGCTCCGAGGTCGGACTGCCGACGGCCGTGGTGCTGCTGGCCGTCGTGACGGTCGTGGCGACCTGGTTCGCGGGGTACAAGCTGCGGACGATGAGCGTGGCGGGCGAGGAGTAGGCGTACGGACCGTACGGAGCGTACGGAGCGTACGGACGTCTCCACGCGCGCGTAGAAGTACGCGTAGCGGTACGCGTACGGGTCATGGGTCCGAGTCACGGGTCCACGCACGCGTACGGGGTACGCGAACGGGCTCCGGGCGCCGTCTCCTTCGAGGAGGCGCGCCCGGAGCCCGTAGTGCTTCTCTTGCTTCAAGGGCCTTTCGGGACCAGGGTTCTTACGCTGTACGAGCCCGCTTCTACACCGTACGATCGCGGGCCGCGAGCAGCCCCACCACCAGCGCCGCCGCGCACACGCCGAGGACCGTGACGATCGGTGCCGTCCAGGAGCCGGTCGCCTGGTGCAGGGTGCCGGCGGCCAGCGGGCCGAAGGCGGCGAGGAGATAGCCGACGGTCTGGGCCATGCCGGAGAGCCGGGCGGCCGTCATCGCGTCGCCCGAGCGCAGCACGATCAGGGTGAGCGCGAGGCCCACCGCCCCGCCCTGGCCGATGCCGAGGGCGGCCGACCACAGCCAGGCACCCTCGACCGGGGCCACCATCAGGCCCACGTACCCGGCCGCGACCATCGAGGTGACGAGCGCGATCAGTGGGCGCTGGCTGCGCATCCGGCCGGCCAGCAGGGGGACGGCGAAGGCGCCCGCGACCTGGACCAGGTTGTTGAAGGCGAAGACGACACCGGCGGTCGACCGGTCCATGCCGTGGTCGGTGAAGATCGTCGGCATCCAGGCGATCAGCACGTACGTCCACAGCGACTGGAAGCCCATGAACAGGGTCACCTGCCAGGCGAGCGGCGAGCGCCACACCGAGCGGCGCTCCAGGGCGTGCGCCACCGTCTCCGGCGCCACCGCCGTACCCGTCCCCGTACCCGTCCCCGTGCCCGTTCCCGCGCCCACGCGCGTGTGCGTCTGGAGCGGGGCCCGGCGTATCAGGAGCTGGGGCAGCCAGGCGAGGGCCGCGACGCACGCGAGCACCGACCAGGAGGCCAGGGAGCCGCGCCAGCCGCCGAGGGCCCGCTCCAGCGGGACGGAAGCGGCCGCGCCGAGGGTGGCGCCCGCGATCATCGCGCCCGTGTAGACGGAGGTCATGGCCGCGGCCCGGTCGGGGAAGTCCCGCTTGACCAGGCCGGGCATCAGGACGTTCAGCAGGGCGATCGCGGTGCCGACGAGGACGCCGCCGCCGAAGAGCGCGGCCGTCGACGGCAGGACGCGGACGACGACCCCCGCGGCGAGCAGCAGCAGGGCCGTGAACAGCACCCGTTCGGCGCCGTAGCGCCGGCCGAGCCAGGGCGCGACGACGGCGCCGGCGCCCAGGAAGAGCACGGGCACCGAGGTCACCAGGGAGCCGGTCGCCGACGACAGCCCGTACTCCTGCGCCAGTTCGCTCACCAGGGGCGAGACGCTCGACAGGGCGGCCCGCATGTTGAGCGAGGCCAGCACGATGGCGAGGAGGAGCAGCGCCGGGTGGGCGAGCCGGGAGCGGCCCGGCCCCGGCGCGGCGGCTGTACCGGTGGTCGCCCCGGCGGACGTCTCGATGGCCGTCTCGGTGGTGGACCGTACCGAGGACCGTTCGGCGCCTCCCGTACTCACGGCCGTCGTTCCGGAAGTCCCGTCCGTCACCGGGACACCTCCGGCCCCGCCGCACCGTCCGTGCCGCCCGCACCGCCCGTGCTCCCGACGGTGCCGCCCGCACCGTCCGTACCGCCGGGGGCGCCGCACGCGGGGTCCGTACCGCCGTCGTTCCCGCCCCGGTCCGTGCCGTCGTCGCCTCCGCCCGCCCCCGCGAGCAGCAGGTTCGTCTCCATCGGCAGCCGCAGCAGCTCGCGGGCGCCCGCCGACGCGGCCTCCGCGTCCCCCCGCTCGATGGCCACGACCACGGCCTCGTGCGCGTCGATGTCCACCGGCGGCATCGCGCGGTCGCCGAGGGCGCTGCTCAGCACCTCGTGCACCTGGGTGGAGAAGAAGCGGTACACCTCGCGGAAGGCCGTGTTGTGGGTGGCCTCGACGACCGCGAGATGGAAGGCGAGGTCGGCGTCCGCGTTGCGGTCGCCCTCCTCGCGCAGGGTGGTCAGGGCCGCCCGCAGCCGCAGCAGGTCGTGGGTGTCGCGCCGGACCGCGGCGAGCCGGGCAGCCTCGGCCTCCAGGGCGGCGCGCAGTTCCAGGACGTCGCGTGCGCCCGCGCGCCGTACGCCGTTGAGGACGGCGGCCGGGTCGGCGGTGGACCTGACGAATGTGCCGTTGCCCTGCCGGGACTCCAGGAGTCCCGCGTGGACCAGCACGCGGACCGCCTCGCGGACGGTGTTGCGGCCGACCCCGAGGAGCTGCGCCAGTTCGTGTTCGGTGGGGATGCGGTCGCCGACCGACCACTCGCCCTGGGCGAGCTGGGCGCGCAGCTGTCCGACCACCGAGTCCACCAGCGAGGTCCGCCCCGCCGCCTTCAATGCCATCGCCGTCCTCCGCGGTCCGTCGGCTTCGTTTCCCGCACCCGTCATTCGCCCGGTTGCCCAGTCATCCTACAACTGCAATCCCAGGGTCCCGGGAGTGCCGGGAGCGTCGGGAGTGCGAGGAGCGGCGGAGCTACTGTGGGCACGTACGCGGACTCAACACCCTCATCACCCTCGGGAGTCAGTCATGTCAGACCGCTTCGACGTCGTCGTACTCGGAGCTGGCCCCGGCGGCTATGTCGCCGCCATCCGCGCCGCCCAGCTGGGCAAGCGGGTCGCGGTCGTCGAGGAGAAGTACTGGGGCGGTGTCTGCCTGAACGTCGGCTGCATCCCGACCAAGGCGCTGCTGCGCAACGCCGAGCTGGCCCACATCTTCACCCACGAGGCCAAGACCTTCGGCATCAAGGTCGACGGCACGGTCTCCTTCGACTACGGCGAGGCGTTCCGCCGCAGCCGCACGGTCGCGGACGGCCGCGTCAAGGGCGTCCACTACCTGATGAAGAAGAACGGCATCACGGAGTTCGACGGCCGGGGCACCTTCCTCGACGCGCACACCCTCCAGGTGGCGAAGGCCGACGGCACCACGCAGACGATCAGCTTCGACAACTGCATCATCGCCACCGGCGCCTCCCCGAAGATGCTGCCCGGCACCGCCCGCAGCGAGCGCGTCGTCTCCTACGAGGAGCAGATCCTCGCCGAGGACGCCCCGCAGTCGATCATCATCGCCGGTGCCGGCGCGATCGGCATCGAGTTCGCGTACGTGCTGAACAGCTACGGCACCAAGGTCACCATCGTCGAGTTCCTCGACCGGGTCGCCCCGCTGGAGGACGAGGAGGTGTCCAAGGAGCTGGCGAAGCAGTACCGCAAGCTCGGCATCGACGTCCTCACCTCCACCCGGGTCGAGGCCATCGACGAGTCCGGCCCGCAGGTCCGTGTCACCGTCACCGGCAAGGACGGCGCGCAGAAGGTGCTGGAGGCCGACAAGGTCCTCCAGGCCATCGGCTTCGCCCCGAACATCACCGGCTACGGCCTGGAGAACACCGGTGTCGCCCTCACCGAGCGCGGTGCCATCGACGTCGACGGCCGCTGCCGCACCTCCGTGCCGCACATCTACGCCATCGGCGACGTGACCGCGAAGCTGATGCTCGCGCACACCGCCGAGTCCATGGGCGTCATCGCCGCCGAGACCCTCGCCGACGCCGAGACGATGGAGCTCGACTACGCGATGATCCCGCGCGCGACCTACTGCCAGCCGCAGATCGCCAGCTTCGGCTACACCGAGAAGCAGGCGCGCGAGCGGGGCTACGACGTCAAGGTCGCCAAGTTCCCGTTCACCGCGAACGGAAAGTCGCACGGCCTCGGCGACCCGACCGGCTTCGTGAAGATCATCGCCGATGCCAAGTACGGCGAGATCATCGGCGCGCACCTGATCGGCCCGGACGTCACCGAGCTGCTGCCCGAGCTGACCCTGGCCCAGCAGTGGGACCTGACGGTCCACGAGGTCGCGCGCAACGTGCACGCCCACCCGACCCTGGGCGAGGCCGTCAAGGAAGCGATCCACGGCCTCGCCGGCCACATGATCAACTTCTGATCCGGCCGGTCCCGACGCGTCGGGACGCGCTCGACGAGCCGGGGCTCCTCCCCAGGAGCAGGGGCTCCTCTCGACGAGCCGGGACTCGTCTCCATGAGCCGGGACTCGTCTCCATGAGCCGGGATTCCGCCCGGCTCATGGAGGATTCTCGGCGATATACCGGTTTCGCTCATGGTTCACCCTCTTCGAGGTGATAGGCACGGAAACGTGCCGAGCGACAGCGACACCGACTCCCCCGCACCGGGTGGCGAACCGTCCCGACCGATCAGGTCGTGGGTGCGTTCGTCACCCGGTACGCATGTGTGGCTGGCGGTCGTCGCGCTCACCAGCCTCGTGATCGCGCTCGCCCCGGAATCGGTCGACCGCTATCTGATGCACCGCAACAGCAGCAATCTCTACGAGCTGGCCCGGCATCCGATGCGCGCGCTGCTCGGCAGCGCCTTCTGGATCGAGGACCCGGGGAGCCTGCCCCTCTACGTGGTGCTCTTCGAGATCCTGCACGCGCCCGTGGAGCGCTGGCTCGGCACGCTGAAATGGCTGGTCGTCGTCGTCACCGCGCATGTCGCCGCCACGCTCATCAGCCAGAAGGTGGTGCTGCAGTCGATCCAGGACCACGATGTGCCGCGCAGCATGGCGCATGTCGTGGACATCGGGGTCAGTTACGGACTCGCGGCCTCGGCCGGCATCCTCACGTACCGGCTGCCGCGGCCCTGGCGCTGGTTCTACCTGGCCGGAGCGGTGGTGTTCTTCGCCGTGCCGCTGGTCACCAGCCACACGTACACCGACCTCGGGCACGCGGTCTCGCTGCTGATCGGGTTGGCCTTCTGGCCGCTGAGCAGGGAAAAACCGCTGGAGGGCGGCGGGGAGGGCGACGCACACTAGAGGAACGGGAGCGGGGCGGCCGCTTCGAGCACGCGGCGGCGAACCGCGTGGGCCGCCCCGCTTCCGTATGTCCGGCCGAGGGCCAAGGGCCGGGCGCGTACACCGGGCCGGGGCCCGTGGGCCGTACACCCGGTAGCCGGGCGTACGGCCTCGTCGGGCACCTCAGGCACCCCAGGCACCTCAGGCACCCCAGACACCTCAGGCGTCGAGCAGGCGCTCCAGGACGGCGGCGATGCCGTCCTCCTCGTTCGAACCGGTCACCTCGTGGGACACGGCCTTCAGCTCCTGATGGGCGTTGGCCATGGCCACACCGTGGGCCGCCCAGCCGAACATCGGTATGTCGTTGGGCATGTCGCCGAAGGCGATCGTGTCCGCGGACTTCATCCCCAGCCGGCGCGCGGCCAGCGACAGACCGGTCGCCTTGCTGAGCCCGAGCGGCACGATCTCCACGATGTCGGGACCGGCCAAAACGACGTCGACAATGCCGCCGACGGCCTCGCGGGCGACCCGGGTCAGCTCGTCGTCGGTCAGCGTCGGGTGCTGGATGTAGAGCTTGGTGAGCGGCTCCGCCCACACGTCGGCCGGGTTCTCGAACGGGAGGTACGGCAGCGGCCCGTCCTGGTGCCGGTAGCCGGGTCCGACCAGGACCTCGCCGTCCAGACCGTCGCGGCTGGCGGCCAGGGCCAGCGGCCCGACCTCCGTCTCCAGCTTGGTCATGGCGGCCTGGGCGAGCCTCCGGTCCAGGGTCAGCGAGGTCAGCAGCCGGCGCTCGCCCGCGTGGTAGACCTGCGCGCCCTGCCCGCACACCGCGATCCCCTCGTAGCCGAGGTCGTCGAGGATGGGGCGGGTCCAGTTGACGCCCCGGCCCGTCACGATGATGTGCGCCGCGCCGGCCGCCGCAGCGGCCTTGAGCGCCTCGCGCGTCCGGACCGAGACGGACTCGTCGGCACGCAGCAGCGTGCCGTCGAGGTCCGTCGCGACCAGACGGTAGGGGAAGGTGCTCACTTGGAGACCGGCTCCAGGACCTCACGGCCGCCGAGGTAGGGACGCAGCACCTCGGGCACGCGCACCGAGCCGTCGGGGAGCTGGTGGTTCTCCAGGATCGCCACGATGGTGCGCGGGACGGCGCACAGCGTGCCGTTCAGGGTGGCCAGCGGCTGTACGGCCTTCTTGCCCTCCTTCTCCTCGCGGAGACGGATGGACAGCCGGCGGGCCTGGAAGCTGTCGCAGTTGGAGGCGGAGGTCAGCTCACGGTACTTGCCCTGGGTCGGGATCCACGCCTCGCAGTCGAACTTGCGCGAGGCGGAGGCGCCGAGGTCGCCGGTGGCGACGTCGATGACCTGGAAGGGCAGCTCCAGGGAGGTGAGCCACTGCTTCTCCCACTCCAGGAGACGGCGGTGCTCGGCCTCGGCGTCCTCCGGAGCGACGTACGAGAACATCTCGACCTTGTCGAACTGGTGGACGCGGAAGATGCCGCGGGTGTCCTTGCCGTACGTGCCGGCCTCGCGGCGGAAGCACGGCGAGAAGCCGGCGTAGCGCAGCGGCAGCTTGTCGGCCTCGATGATCTCGTCCATGTGGTACGCGGCGAGCGGCACCTCGGACGTACCGACCAGGTAGTAGTCGTCCTTCTCCAGGTGGTACACGTTCTCGGCGGCCTGGCCGAGGAAGCCGGTGCCCTCCATGGCACGCGGGCGGACCAGCGCCGGGGTGAGCATCGGGATGAAGCCGGCCTCGGTGGCCTGGGCGATCGCCGCGTTGACGAGGGCCAGCTCCAGCAGGGCGCCGACACCGGTCAGGTAGTAGAAGCGCGAGCCGGAGACCTTGGCGCCGCGCTCGACGTCGATGGCGCCCAGCGCCTCGCCGAGCTCCAGGTGGTCCTTGGGCTCGAAGCCCTCGGCGGCGAAGTCGCGGATCGTGCCGTGCGTCTCCAGGACGACGAAGTCCTCCTCGCCGCCGACGGGAACGTCGGTGTGGACGAGGTTGCCGATCCGGAGCAGCAGGGCGCGGGCCGTCTCGTCGGCCTCCTGCTGCTCGGCCTCGGCGGCCTTCACGTCGGTCTTCAGCTGCTCTGCCTTGCGCAGCAGCTCGGCCCGCTCCTCGGGAGTGGCCTTGGGAATGAGCTTGCCGAGCGCCTTCTGCTCGGAACGGAGCTCGTCGAAGCGGACGCCGGACGACCTGCGCCGCTCATCGGCGGAGAGCAGGGCGTCGACAAGGTCGACGTCCTCTCCACGGGCGCGCTGGGAGGCGCGAACACGGTCGGGGTCCTCACGGAGCAGGCGAAGGTCAATCACCCCACCAGGCTACCGGTGTGGCAGGGAGAGCCGCCCTCCATAAAAGATAGATCTGTGACGTTTTGCCCGAATTGATTTCCTTTCTTTCCTTTCCTTAATCGGGGTGACGGGGCGTGGAATCGGCGCGGGCGCACGCCTTCCTCCCCACCTTCGCTTCACTTATCCACAGGCTGTGCGGAAAAACTGTGGACGGGGGAAGGTGGGGGCGGGGGAGGGATTTTCCCACCCCTTTCGTACGGAGAAAGCGACGGCCCTGCGGAGATAGGGCGTCTCAACAGCGGCGATACCGGACGAGAGGGGCGAACGGAGGATGCGGAACGGGCTCCGGGCGGGCCAGGCGGGGCGTCGGCGGCACTGTAAGCATGTCGACTTGTCCCCAGGTCGAGCTGTGGTCCTGTGGATAACTTGACGGAGCTGTGGGCGGGTACGGCACAGCACGCGGCCGGGGCCCTTGTGCCGGGCCCGGCCCTTCCTCATCTCATATGTCAGACACAGGTGTTCCGGCTCAGGCTCAGGCCCGGTCCCGGGCCCGGCAATCTCGGCTCAGGCCCGGCCGTCCTGCGCGCGGGCCAGCCAGTCGGAGGCCTCCGTGAATTCGGTGTCCGAGGTGCCGCGCCGCAGCGCCGGCAGTTCCCCGGCCGAGACTCCCGCCCTCGGGTACGAGCCGAGGAAGCGCACCTTCCGGCACGAGCGCTTCAGCCCCATCAGGGCTTCTCCGACCCGGCGGTCGGAAATATGCCCCTCGGCGTCGACGGCGAAGCAGTAGTTGCCGATGCCCGCACCCGTCGGACGGGACTGGATGAGCATCAGGTTGACCCCGCGCACCGCGAATTCCTGGAGGAGTTCGAGCAGGGCGCCGGGGTGGTCGTCGTGGGGCCACAGCACCACCGAGGTCTTGTCGGCGCCCGTCGGCGCCGACGGGCGGGCCGGCCGGCCCACGAGCACGAAGCGGGTCTCCGCGTTCTCGGCGTCGTGGATCTCGGTGACCAGGGCCTCCAGGCCGTACGTCGCCGCCGCGAACTCGCCCGCGAAAGCCGCGTCGAACCGGCCCTCCCGCACTAGCCGGGCCCCGTCGGCGTTGGAGGCGGCCGACTCCCACACCGCGTCCGGCAGATGGGCCCGCAGCCAGTTCCGCACCTGCGGCTGGGCGACCGGGTGCCCGGTGACCGTCTTGATGTCCGCGAGCGTGGTCCCGGGCCGTACGAGCAGGGCGAACGCGATCGGCAGCAGCACCTCGCGGTAGATCGTCAGCGGCTCGCCGGACGCCAGCTCGTCCAGGGTCGTGGTCACCCCGCCCTCGACCGAGTTCTCGATCGGGACGAGCGCCGCGGCCGCCTCGCCGTTGCGTACGGCGTCCAGTGCGGCCGGCACCGAGACCATCGGGACGAGTTCCCGCGTCGCGGCCTCGGGCAGCGTACGCAACGCGGCCTCCGTGAACGTGCCTTCGGGGCCGAGATACGTATACCGGGTGGCTGACATAGGGGTCACCCTAATGGCAGCGAACCCGGTCCCCGGGGCCCGTCCACGCCTCGGCGCGCGGCCGGGTCGGGCGGCGGAGGGGGACGGCCGAAGCGGTCGCCGGGCCGGTGTCGCGTTGATGTCGCGTTGGTGTCGCACCGGTCCGACGGCCGCCTTGGCATATGACTCGAAGGGGCAGGGACTGTCTTCTGGATCAGGCCCTACGCCTCCAGGAGCCGCTGGCCCACGTACTCGCCCGTGGCCGGTCCGCCCGGCACCGCGAACAACCCACTCGCCTCGTGCCGGATGAACGTGGACAGCGCGTCGCCCCGGTCGAGCTTGCGCTGCACCGGTACGAAGCCGCGCAGCGGATCGGCCTGCCAGGCGATGAACAGCAGTCCGGCGTCCGGGGTCCCGTCCGCCGCGATGCCGTCGTGGTAGCTGAACGGACGGCGCAGCATCGACGCTCCGCCATTTTGTGCGGGGGCGGAGATCCGGGAGTGCGCGTTGTTCGGGATGACGGTCTTGCCGTCCGCCCCGAGCTTGTTCAGATCGAGCGGGGTGGTCTCCGAGCCGCCGCTCAGCGGCGCGCCGTCCGACTTCCGGCGGCCGATGACCTGCTCCTGCTTCTCCCGGGACAGCCCCTCCCAGTCGTCGAGCAGCATCCGGATCCGCCGGACGACCGCGTACGAGCCGCCCGCCATCCACGCCTGCGCGCCGGACGCGGTGTCGGGCACATAGATCTGCTGGTCGAAGCTCGCCTGCGCGGGCACGGGGTTGTTGGTGCCGTCGACCTGGCCCATCAGATTGCGGGCCGTCATCGGCTGGGCGGTGGCCCCGGCCGAACGGTTGAAGCCGTTCATCTGCCAGCGCACCCGGGCCGCCCCGGCCGCGTCCTTCTGTACGGCGCGCAGCGCGTGGAAGGCGACGAGCGCGTCGTTCGCGCCGATCTGCACCCACAGATCGCCCTCCGACTGCTTGGGGTCGAGGACGTCGGAGGAGAAAGCGGGCAGCGGGTCGAGCTGCGAGGGCCGGTGGGCGGTGAGCCCGGTGCGGTCGAAGAAGGTCCGGCCGAAGCCGAACGTCAGCGTCAGGGAAGAGGGGCCGGCGTCCAGCGAGACACCGGTGTCGGTGCCCGGAGTCCCGCCCGCCATCAGCGTCCTGGCCGTCGCCGACCAGCGGCGCAGCAGTGCGGCGGCCTCCTTGCGGCCCGCGCCCGGCACGAGGTCGAAGGCGACCAGATGACCGCGGGACTGCAGCGGCGTGCTGATCCCCGCCTGATGTTTCCCGTGAAACATCACCTCGGTCGAACCGACCGTGGTGAGGGCGGGCGCGCCGGCGGCGGACCCCTCCGAGACGGCCGAGGCGATCCCGGCGCCGCTGACCGCGCCGACCACCAGTCCGCCGGCACCGGCCGCGCCGAGGGTGCCGAGCACCCGGCGCCGGGACATCTCGACGGTGGTGCTCGCGGTTTCGGCGGTGGCTCCGTCCGGGCCGCCCCCGGACGAGCCCCGGGACGTGCTCCCGGACGTGCTCGCGGCCGGGCCGTTCTCGGACGTGCTCACAGACGGATTCACAGACGGATTCACAGACGGATTCACAAGCTTGTTCTTGGACTTGCTCACGGGTCAGCCGATCTTCACGGTCTTCTGGATGGTGGTCTGGTCGATCTCGGAGGTACGGACCGTCACCTTCATCAGCCACTCGCCCGGCATCGGCAGCTGGACGCCGGACGCGCTCCAGTGGCCGCTCTGGACGCGGTCGGGGACGACGGGGAGCGGGCCGATGTTCTTCGCCGCCAGGGTGAAGGAGACCTTCACCTCGGGGACGTCCAGGGCGCTTCCGTCGGGCCGCACCACGAAGAGGTGCAGCGCGTTGGCGCCCGTACGGCCGGGGTCGAGGGTGAGCTGGACGGTGCCCTTGCCGTTCGTACCGCCGGTGTCGAAGGGCAGCCGGACGTCGACGGGGCGGTCGGGGACGGCGGGGGCACCGGCCGCGGTCCGGCCGGGGCCCGCCTCCTCCTCGGTACGGGCGGGCTCGGTGGAGGTCAGGACAGTGGTCACGGCGAGCAGGACGACGGCGACGGCGGCCTCGGTGAACACCGAACGGCGCAGGCCGGACCGTTCCGGGTCGGCCTCCCGCTCCTTCTTCCGGCGCGCGGTGGCGACGGCGGCCCGCTGCCGGGCGAGCTGCTCGGCCCGCTCGGAGCCGACCCCCGCCTCGCCGGAGTCCACCGTCTCGTCGGCGGCCTCCACCTCGCTCGATTCGCCGTCGCCCTCCCCATCGTCGTCCCGGTCCCCGTTCCCGTCCCGGTCCCCGTCAACGTTCCCGTCTTCCCCGGCGGCCGGTTCCCCGACCCGCCGGACCCAGCGCCGCGAGATCCAGGCGATGCTCAGGAGGACGGCGACCAGACCGGCCTTGACCATGAGCAGCTGCCCGTACCGGGTGCCGGTCAGCGCCGACCAGGTGCCCACCTGCCGCCAGGACTGGTAGATCCCGGTGGCGACGAGGACGGTGACCGCGCCGAAGGCGACCGCCGAGTAGCGCTCGATCGCCCGCCGTTCGAGGGAGGGGGCACGGTGCAGCGCCACGAGAAGGGTGGCGAGTCCGCCCAGCCAGACCGCGACGGCCAGCAGGTGCAGGATGTCCACCGGCATGGCGATGCCCGGCTGGAGCCCGGTCGAGGCGTGCTCGGCGAGCGCCCAGGTCCCGGCGATGCCGGCGGCGACCACGGTGCCGCCGAGGGCGAGCCCGAAGGTGAGGTCGCGGTGGTCGGCCTCCTCGCGCCGCCGGGCGTACGCGCCGAACAGCACGGCCACGAAGAGCGCCGCCGCGCCGAGCAGCAGCAGCCGCGAGGAGAGCGCGGCCCCCGTCTTGGTCTCCAGGACGGCCCGCAGCCCGTCCAGGTCGAAGACGTCGGCGAGCTTGCCCGTGCGGGTGTACGGGTGCCGGAGCAGCAGCAGCGCGAGGGTGGCGGCGGTCAGCGTGAGCCAGCCGCGGACCACCAGCTTCTGCACGGGGCGTACGGCCGCGCCGTGCGGCCAGCACATCAGGACGAAGGCGCCGCCGCCGACGAGGACGACGAATCCGGCGTACGCGAGGTAGCGCGCGGTCCCGTACAGCGCGCCGACGAGTCCGCCGCCCACCGGTGTGTCGGGCAGCACGACGGCGGTCTTCGAGGGGGCGCCGACGGAGAAGGTGAAGGCCCCGGAGACGGGGTGGCTGTCGGCGGAGACGGCCTGCCAGGCCACCGTGTAGGTGCCGTCGGGCAGACCGGGCAGCAGGGCGACCCCGTAGCGGACGGTCGCGTTGCTGCACAGGTCGCGGATCTCGCCGGTGTCGACGCGCTTGCCCGCCGGGTCGAGGACCCGCAGGGAGTCGTCGCTGAGGGCGACCTGCTCGGAGAAGGTGAGGTTGACCTCCTTGGGGGCGATGGCGACCACCGCCCCGTCCTGCGGGTCGCTGCCGGTCAGTGCCGCGTGCGCGGACGCGGGGCCCGCCATGGCGAGCAGGGCGCCGAGGAGCGCGGCGGTGACGAGCAACAGCCGGGCGAAGGCCGGCCCGAGGCGCGGGGCGGTGGTCAGCATGGGTGGGTCACTCCCTCACAGGGCTCAGTGCTGCTTCGGGTTGTGGTTGGGCGCTTCGACGGAGAGCTCGACCTTGAGGGCGGCGGACTTCTCGAAGTGCAGCTCGACGGCGACCTTCTCGCCCTGCTTGGGGTGCTGCTTCATCTGCATGAACATGATGTGGTTGCCGCCGCGTTCGAGCTTCAGCTCCCCGTTGGCGGGGATGTCGAACGCCTTCACCTGCTGCATCTTCTGGTTCTTCGTCTCGTGCAGCGAGACGTCGTCCGAGACGGAGCTGGTGACGGAGGTGAGCTTGTCGGCGGTGTCCCCGGTGTTGGTGATGGTGAGGAAACCGCCGCCCATGTCCATCACGGGCTGCGGCATGAACGCGCCGCTCACCTTCAGTTCGGGCTTGCCCGCGCCGGCCTTCGGAGAGGCGTCCGAGGAGTCGGACGAGGAGCAGCCGGTCAGGGTGAGCGCGGCGGCGACGGCTATCGCGGAGAAGGCGGACAGGGTGGTGGTGCGGCGGTTCACGGGGTCTCTCCCTTGATGAGCTTCGGCAGGTCCTTGGCGTAGTCGTCGGCGCTGGTGCTCTCGCCGTACAGGACGTAGCCCTGGTCGGTCGTCGGCGAGAACGCGATGACCTGCGCTCCGTGCATGGAGACGACCGTGCCGTCCTTGTCCTTCGTGGCCGGGTCGATGCCGATGCCGATCGACCGGGCACCGGCCTGGATCGCGGCGAAGTCGCCGGTCAGTCCGATGAAGGAGGGGTCCCCGGCGGCGGGCAGCCACTTGCCGAGCTCGGCGGCGGTGTCGCGGGCGGGGTCGGTGGTGACGAAGACGACCTGGAGCTTGTCCTGGTCGGCCTTGGGGAGCTGCTTGCGGGCGATGGCGATGTTGCTCATCGTCAGCGGGCAGACGTCGGGGCAGTGGGTGTAGCCGAAGTAGATCAGCGTCGGCTTGCCCTTGGTCCGCTCGCGCAGATCGAAGCTCTGTCCCTTGGTGTCGGTGAGGACCAGGTCGGGCTTGGTGAACGGCCGGTCGAGGACGGTGGCCGCCTTGGCGGTGTCGGACTCGCCGGCGAGCTGGGCGACACCGCCGTTCGCGCTGCCGGGCCGGGGGCTGTCGTCGCCGTCGCCGGAGCCGACGGCGATGGTGATCGCGACGGCCGCGGCGATCGCGGTCGCGGCGATGAACAGCGGGGCGCGGCGGCCCGGTCGGCGGCCCTCGGCGCCCGCTGTGGTGCTCCCGGCCGTCTGGACGGCCGGGGGTGTCTTGTCGGACATGGTGCGTCTTTCGGTTCGGGGACGGGCGTCAGGCCGAGCGGCGGCGGCCGGCCAGGACACCGAAGGCGACTCCGGCGATCCCGAGGAGGATGCCGACGACGCCGAGCACGCGGGCCGCGGTGTCGGTGGTCGAGGTCTCGGTCTTGGCTTCGGCCGCGGTCTCGGTCTTGGCGTCGGCCGTGGTGTCGGTCTTGCCGTCGGTCTTCTTGTCGGCCGAGGCGCCGTGACCGTCGTGCTCGGCGTCGGCGGCGGCCGACAGCTTCAGGACCGGCGCCGGGTTGTCGGGTTCGGCCGCGCCGTCCTGGGGCTCCTCGATCCAGCGCACGACCTCCTTGTTGTCGTACGTCTGGAGGGCCTTGAGGACGAGCCGGTCGGTGTCCTCGGGCAGCCGGCCGAGGGAGATCGGGAACTGCTGGAACTGACCAGGGCCGATCTTCGAACCGTCCGCGGTCCAGGTGACCTTGCTGACGGCCTCGTTGATCTTCTCGCCGTGCATCTCCAGCGGCTTGGCGAGCTTGGACCGGGTGACGTCGACCTTCCAGCCGGGGACCGGCTGCGGCATCACGGAGGCCAGCGGGTGGTCGGCCGGGAAGCTGAGCTCGATCTTGATGGTGGAGGCGTTGTCGCGCTCGTTCGGGACCTTCAGGTTGACGGTCGCGTACCCGCCCTGGGCGGCCTCGCCCTGCGGCTGCACGCTCACGTGCGCGAAGGCGGTGCCGGACAGCAGCAGGACGGCGGAGGCGGCGATTCCGCCCGCGACGGCGATACGGGACAGAGCAGTGCTCATGGGAGGACTCCACTCGATGGAGGAACGCGGGATACGTGCGGGGGACGGCCCGTGCGTACGGATACGTGTACGGATACGCGTACGGGTACGCGTGCGGGGCGTCCGCGGTCCCGCTCCCGTCCCGGTGGGGAGGCCGCCGGGGCCCAAAAGGGCCGGTCGGTGGCGGTGGAGCGGTCCGCGTCAGGCTGCGAGCACGCAGCGGACGGCGGCCGGCGGGCCGCGCCGGATCACCGTGTCCGCGAGGGCCACCACGACGGGCGGTGGCGAGGAGTCGAAGGCGGTACGGGCGGAGCCGCGGGGACCGGCGGCCGGGGCGGCCGGCAGGCCGGCGAGCAGGGCCCGTACGAAGGAGAGCGCGACGCGCAGCGAACGGACGAGCGCGGCGCCCGTGAACTCGGCGGCGCCCTCCGTGGACAGCCGTACGAGCCGGCCGAGGGCCAGGTCGCCGCGGCGCAGCAGCCAGCCGGTGGCGAGCGCGGCGAGCAGATGGCCGAGCAGCATGGGCAGGCTGGGGAACATCCCGGCGACCGGGTCGGCCGAACCCATCGCGTGGGACAGATGCGACGGCGCCCCGGTGGCCGCCGACGCGGTCGCCGCGGTTGCTGCGGTCGTCGCCGCCGTGGTCGCCGTGGTCGTCGTGGTCGTCGCACCGAACGCGGACGAGGGGCCGAGTCCGGCGTCGTCGACGATCCGGGCGGCCTCGGCGGCGTTCAGCTGGGCGGCGCCGCGCCCGCAGATCAGGTCGGCCGCGAGCCGGACGAGCGCGTCGTTCGCCCGGAGGCCGGTCCCGGTGCCCATGCCCGTGCCCGTGCCCGGGGTGAGCGAGCGCTGTCCGAGACCGAACAGAGCGTGCAGGGCGAGCTGTCCGAACGCGAGGGCGCCGACGACGCCCGCCAGCGAGCGTTCCCGGCCGGTGAAGAGCACGGCCACCCCGAAAACCCCGAGGAAGGCGGCGATCAGCGACCACGGCGCGATGCCCGCGCAGGCGGCCAGCGCGTGGCCGAGCGCGGCCAGCACGACACAGACCGCGGTGAACACCGCGGCCCTCAGCATGCGTGGCGCGAACGCGGGGGCAGACATGGCGGGGCCATCATCGCACCAGGCCCCTCCCGGCGATACGGCAGGTCCGGAAGGTCACTCTTGCGCCGTCCTCGGGCGGTTCGCTCCGCCATACATCGGGCCGGACCGCACGTGAATCCGCCGAACGAGCGGACCGCGTTCTCTCGCGTGCTTACGGAGGGTTCTGATCGGCAATAGGTATCGGTATGTCGTGCCGCAGCATGTCGAGCCGCAGCCAGGAGGCTGGAGCATGAGCATCTGGTGGTCCTTCCATCTGCGCCGCGATGCCGCGAGCGTGCCGCTCGCCCGGCGGCTGCTGCTCGGCGCGATGGAGACGGCGGGGGTCGACCCGGACGTCTCGTACGAGCTGTCGGTGGCCTTGACGGAGGCGTGCGCGAACGCGGTCGAACACGGCGGCCATCCCCTTGAAGGCGGGGTTGGGGGCGCCGGGGACGCGGTTCGCGGCGCGGAGGAGTACCGGGTGACCGCTTATCTCGACGGCGAGACCTGCCGGATCGAGGTGGCGGACTCCGGGCCGGGCTTCCCTGGTTTCCCGGGACGCGCGGGCCAGGCCCGCGAACGGCTCCCGGCCCCGTCCGCGCCGGATCCGGACGCGGAGAGCGGCCGGGGTCTGCGCCTGATCGAGGAACTCGCCGACCACGTCCACTTCGGCCGGACGGGCCGGGGCGGCGCGCTCGTCAGCTTCGACAAAATCATCAAATGGCGCACGGACGCCCCCTTGGTCCTGGCCTGACGCCCGCCCACCAGTGCGGTCCCACTTTGCCGCCTCGCGCGCGTGCGGGCCGCCTCCCTACCGTCGCGTCCCAGTGCGGGCTCACCCCTGCTCCCGTGAGTGCGGGCCGAGCCCATGCCGTCACGTCTTTGTGCGGGCTGGCCTATGGCCGAGTGAGCCGAAGGGGTGCGTCGGGGGAACAGTGCCGAACGCGCGCAGGCCCGCGAGGAACGAGTGGGCCGAGCACGATCGGTGCTGTGAGTCCGACTCCAGCACCCCGTGGGGGTCCCCCCGCCGAAGGTAGGGGGAGAACCGAGGCACAAAAAAGGCCAACGCGGCGCAAACAACATGCGCTCGCCTGTAGCCGCTTTGCGCTCGTGCGGGCTTCACACCAGCCCTCTCGCTTACGTACAAGCCCAGCCCCCGCACGTCTCACGCCCGTGCGGGCCGCACCCCAGCCGCCGCGCTTACCTGCGGGCTTCACCCCAGCCGCCTCACGCGCGTACAGCCCCCGCCCCAGCCGCCGCGCTTACGTGCGGGCCAGGCCCCAGCCCGCCACACCCACGTACAAGCCCAGCCACCGCCGCCACACTCACCCGCGGGCCCCACACCGGCCGTCCCGCTCACGTACAAGCCTCACCCCAGCCGTCTCGCACTCGTGCGGGCTTCACCCTTGCCGCCGCACCTACGTACAACCCCGGCCCCACAGCCGTACGCCCGCGCAGGCCCCCACCCTCACCCCCCCCGAAGACCCGAGGCGCCCCACCAAAAAACCAAAGAAGCCCCCGCCGACCAGTGGTCGGCGAGGGCTCCTTCACGTCATATGACGTGAAGCAACGTGATGCGGGAGGTCAGCCCTGGAGGCCGGCCATCCACGCCTCGACGTCCTCGGAGCGGCGCGGCAGCGTGGCGGAGAGGTTCCGGTTGCCGTCGGCGGTGACGAGGATGTCGTCCTCGATCCGGACGCCGATGCCCCGGTACTCCTCGGGCACGGTCAGGTCGTCGGCCTGGAAGTAGAGGCCCGGCTCGACGGTGAGGCACATGCCCGGCTCCAGCGTCGTGTCGACGTACGTCTCGGTGCGCGCGGCGGCGCAGTCGTGGACGTCCATGCCGAGCATGTGGCCGGTGCCGTGCAGGGTCCAGCGGCGCTGGAGGCCGAGCTCCAGGACGCGCTCGACCGGGCCCTCGACGAGGCCCCACTCGACGAGCTTCTCGGTGAGCACGCGCTGCGCGGCGTCGTGGAAGTCGCGGTAGCCGGCGCCGGGCTTCACGGCGGCGATGCCGGCTTCCTGCGCCTCGTACACGGCGTCGTAGATCTTGCGCTGGATGTCCGTGAACGTGCCGTTGACGGGCAGGGTGCGGGTGATGTCGGCGGTGTAGAGCTCGTTGGTCTCCACACCGGCGTCGAACAGCAGCAGGTCGCCGGCGCGGACCGGGCCGTCGTTGCGGACCCAGTGCAGGGTGCAGGCGTGCGGGCCGGAGGCGGCGATGGTGCCGTAGCCGACGTCGTTGCCCTCGACGCGGGCGCGCAGGAAGAAGGTGCCCTCGATGTAGCGCTCGCTGGTGGCCTGGGCCTTGTCGAGGACCTTGACGACGTCCTCGAAGCCGCGGGCGGTGGCGTCGCACGCCTTCTGCAGCTCGGAGACCTCGAACTCGTCCTTCACGAGGCGGGCCTCGGAGAGGTGGATCCGGAGCTCTTCGTCCGTCTCGGCGGTGACCTTGTCGGTCAGCGCGGCCTCGATGCCGGCGTCGTGGCCGCGGACGTTGCGGACCGGGCCGGTGGCCTCGGCGAGGTACGCGGCCAGTTCGCGGACGTCCTTCGCCGGGAGGCCGAGCAGCTGCTCCGCCTCGGCGAGGGAGTGGCGGCGGCCGACCCACAGCTCGCCCTGGCCGTCGAGCCAGAACTCGCCGTTCTCGCGGTTGGAGCGCGGCAGCAGGTAGAGGGTGGCCTCGTGGCCGCCGTCGACGGGCTCCATGACGAGGACGCCGTCCTGCGTCTGGTCGCCGGTGAGGTAGGCGTACTCGGTGGAGGCGCGGAAGGCGTACTCGGTGTCGTTGGACCGGGTCTTCAGGTTGCCGGCCGGGATCACCAGGCGCTGGCCCGGGAAGCGGGCGGACAGCGCGGCGCGGCGGGCGGCGGTGTGCTCGGCCTGCGCGATCGGCGCGAGGTCGTGGAGTTCGGTGTCGGCCCAGCCGGACTGCATGTTCTCGGCGAGCTCGTCGGAGACGCCCGGGTACAGGCCGTTCTTGCGCTGCTTGATCGCCTGCTCTTCGGACTGTTCCGGGGTCTCCGGGGTGTCCGTCGTGAGCTCTTCGGCCACGGGTCTGCCTCCTTTTGGTACGACTCTGAACCATCCCCATCGTACGGTCGTACGGAAGAGGGCCCGGAGGCGGAAGGCCCTTGGGGGCCGGGGCGACGGGGTGGCCGGTGACTGTTCTCACGCGATGGTCACGCAGTGCTCGGGGCGCGTGCACAGTCCGTTGATGTCCGGCATATGCCAACTCGCCTGTCCTATGCCATTCCTATGCCTTTCCCGTCGGCGAGTGCCGCATCCGCGGAGAGTGCCCCCCCGGATCCCGGACCCCGAACCCCAGACCGTGGGAAACGGCGGGGCGGGACCCCCGGCGGACTATTCGAAGCGGACAGCCAGCAGGACGGCGTCCTCGGCCCCCTCGGGTCCTTCGGCTCCCATGGCGGCCTCGACGCCCTCGGCTCCCTTGGTGCGCTCGAATCCTTCACGGCCTTCACGGCCCTCGCAGCTCCCTCGGCCTTCGCGCCCCTCGGCGCCGCCCACCCCCCGCGTACCGCCGGCATCCCGCATCCCGCCCCCACCCCGCCCGCCGGGCAGGACGGCCCGCAGGACGTGGTCGGCGACGGCGCCCGGGTCGGTGCGGGCGGCCTTCGGGACGCTCGCGGCGGCCGCGTGCAGCCGGGCGAAGGCCCGGTCGGTGCCGTCGCCGGTACGGCGCAGCAGTCCGTCGGTGTACAGCAGCACCGTTTCTCCGGGTGCGGGAGTCAGCTCCACGCTGGGCGCCTCCCAGCAGGCGAGCATGCCGAGCGGGGCGGACAGCGAGGTCTCCACGAACTCGGTGCGCCGGGCGCCGACGAGCAGCGGGGGCGCGTGTCCGGCGCCGGCGAGGAGGATCCGGTGGGCTCGCGGCTCGCAGTAGGCGAAGAGCGCGGTGGCCGAGCGGGCGGGTTCGGTGAGCCGCAGCAGCAGTTCCAGATCGGACAGGACGGCGACCGGGTCCTCGCCTTCCATCACGGCATACGCGCGCAGGGAGGCGCGCAGCCGTCCCTTCGCGGCCAGTACGTCCGGTCCGTTTCCGCAGACGGAGCCGACCGCGAGGCCGAGCGCGCCCTCGGGCAGCGGCAGCGCGTCGTACCAGTCGCCGCCGCCCCGGGTGCCGCCGCTGTGGCGGACGGCGAGCTGGACGCCGGGGGTCCGGGGAAGCCGCCGGGGCAGCAGTTCCTCGGCGAGCGCGGCGGCGTGCGCGCGGGCGCGTTCGACTTCGAGGAGCCGGGCGAGGTGGGTGGTGGCGAGGCTGCCGTAGAGGCCGACGAGGTGGCGCTGGCGGTCGGCGGGCTCGGCGGGTTCGTCGTACAGCCAGACGGCGGCGCCGAGGGTGCCGGTGTCCTCGGTGGCGAGGGGCAGCGCGTAGCTGGCGGCGTAGCCGAGCCGGGCGGCGACCTCGCGGTGCCGGGGGTCGAGGTCCCGGGCGGTGCGCAGGTCGGGGATGGTGATCGGGCGGGGCAGGGCGCCTTCGGGGCGGGCATCGAGCCCGTCGAGGATGCGGCCGTACGAGGTGACGCCGCGTGGCACGGTCTCGATGGTGCCGAGTTCGGCGTGGGCGAGGCCGAGGCCGATGGTGCTGGCGGGGCCGAGTCCGTCGGCGGGTTCGAGGACGGCCAGACCGCGGCGTGCGCCTACCAGGGAGGCGCCGGCGCGCAGGAGTTCGCGCAGCGCTTCGTCGAGGGAGGCGGTGCGGATCAGGGCCTCGGTGAGGTCGTGGAGGAGGGTCAGATCCGAGACCCAGCCGGCCAGCTGGTCCTGGAGCGGGGTGGTGCGGGAGGGGGCTTCGTCCGGGCCCGGTGGTCCGCCGGACAGGGGCGGGGGGAGTGGCGCGCCGGAGGGCTCCGCAGTGTGCGGGGGAGTGGTGACGGCGGAATCGATTCCGGCCACATTCGGCGCGTGAGGCGTACTCATGGCGCTCGTCTTTCCGACCAGCACATTCGCTGCAATAGCACCGCGAACCCCCAAGTCATTCTGCGCAGCTATCCATAGATCCACATCTACACGGACATGTAGAGGCATGTCCAGCATCGTCACGTGCGGACTTCTGGTGTCCGTGAGGCCGTACGAGAGGGTTGAAACCCAGGGGAAGTTGGCTGAAAATTGCCCCCGGTGTGCACCATTTGCGGTCGACTGGCGTCGTTTTAAAGCGCGTCATTTCAAGCATGACGGGTACGTAATCGGTGACGGGCAGGGGCAGTTGGAGACGCCCCTGGACACGGACGCGGAACCCGAGCGTCCTCATCACCGCAGGCCGCACCCTTACCCCGAGTGGCGGGGAACGTGTTCCGGCAGGACCGACCGCCTGGAACGACCGCCGACCGCCGGAAGCGCGCAGGGGCCCGGAGCTCGCGATGCTCGTGAGACCGGGCGCAGACCGTACGAACAGCGAAGAGCCGCGTGCACGGGTGTGTGCGCGTGTACGTGATGTTGTGATGTGGATTCGGCGTTCAACGAAAGGAACGAGCGCTCATGCGCGAGATCCTCGGAAGGCGACGCAGGCTCCGGTTCCGGCGTGACAAGCGCGAGACGGGTACCGAGGGCACCGAGGGCAGGACGAGCGACGCGGGTGGCACCGGCGGCGCGAACGGCGCGGCCGGCGCGGGCGGCACAGGTGGCACCGGCGGATCGGGAGGTCCGGGGCGTCCGGGCGGTCCGGGAGGCTCGGACGGTACGGGCGGTTCGGGCGGCGGGGACGGTGGTGCACCGGACGGCGGTGACGGCGCGGCCCGGCGTGACGAGGCGCTCCGGTGCGCGGCCTGGGGCTGGCCGGTGCTGCCGGGCGCGGGACTGCGGACGGACGGCGCGCGGGCGACGGGCTTCCTGCGGACACGCGTTCGGGTGATGGACTCCCGTCCGGGCGCGGACCCGGGTCGGGGGACCGGTCCCGGCGGCGTCGTGAGCTGCGCCTGCCCCGACCCCGAGTGCGTCGTGCCCGGCGCGCATCCCTTGGACCCGGAGCTCCTCGCGGCCACCACCGACCGCCGCATGATCCGCTGGTGGTGGGACAGCCGCCCGGATGCCCCGGTGCTGCTCGCCACCGGTGGCCGCGCCCCGTGCGCGGTGAGCCTGCCGGCCGTCGCGGGCGTCCGCGCGCTCGCGGCGCTCGACGGGCAGGGCCTGCGGCTCGGCCCGGTGGTGGCGACGCCCACCCGCTGGGCGATCCTCGTCGCCCCGTACCGCCTCGAACGGCTCGGCGAACTCCTCTACGCGAAGGACGGCGTGCCCAGTTCGCTGCGGTTCCACGGCGACGGCGGCTATCTGCCGCTGCCGCCCTCGGTCACCGGGACCGGGCAGGTCCGCTGGGAGCGGGCGCCGCTGGGGCACCGGGCGGGACCGGCGGGCGCGGCTGGTCCGGAGGGTGTGGCGGGCGCGGCGGAAACCGCTGGTCCGGCGGGCGCGGCGGGCATGGCGGGTACGGCTCCGGCGGGCGACGGCCTCGCGGTCCGGGGCGGGCGCGAGGGTTCCACGGGGCCCTGGCTGCCCGATGTGGAAGCGGTCCTGGACGCGCTCGTCGAGGCGAGTTCGAGCATGCCGGGCGGCGGCAGTCGGCTCGCGTACTGACCCCTCTCCGCCGGGGGCCGCGCGGGCGGGGCCGTACGAACGCGCCGTACGAACGCGCCGTACGAACGCGGCGCGCGAGCAGAGCCGTAGGAACGCAGCCGTACGACGCAGCCGGGCGAGACACGGTGGCCGATCCGGTCACGGGTTCGCCGTCTCACCCGAACAGGTGAGGGCGGTCCGGCATCCCGGAACGGCGCCTGCGCGCCCCGCCGGGAGCCGGACGGGGCGCGGATAGGTTCACCGGAAGAACATCCCGGTTCCGGTGGACAGATGGGCCGTCGTATGAGGCACAGGCGCGTGACCCCGGTGGCGCTGCGCGCGTTCGCGTTCGCGCTCGGACTCGTGGTCGCGGCCGCTGCTTTGGTGCCGGTCATGGCGACGGCCGGCCCGGCGGACCGGCCCGCACCGGCGGCTCTCGGGGGCGGATCGCCGGCCGTGCTCGCCGCGCCGGAGTCTCCCGCGCCGGATCAACCGGTGCCTTCCGCTCCCGCGCAGCCCCCGGCCCCCGAGACCCCAGTGGTCCTTGAGGTCTTCGCCCCAGAGCCCGGCCCCGACCCCGACCCCGACCCCGATATCGCCCCCGCTCCCCTTCCCGTGGTCACGCGCTGCGGTCCCGAACTCTCCTCGCCCGACGGTGTCGAGGCCCAGACGTGTGTGGTGAGCGAGGGGACCGGGGTCCGCGCGCGGACGTATTACCGCAACGCCACCGGCCGGGAGCTGGACGCGGTCCTCACCTTTCTCGCGCCCGCCGGCCGGACCGTACAGGTGCGCTGTGCGATCGAGGCGCGCGACGAACCGGGAACGTGCCAGACACCAATGGAACCGAGGGAAGAGAGCCGTGCGGCGGAGTATTCGGCGGTCGCGGAATTCGCCGGATCGGGAGAGGGCGACAGCACGCCACTGTTGCTGCGTTCGGGGAGCAACGGAGCCCGAACGGAGGGTAGTTGAGCCCTGTACGGCTTCGCGGGCGCGGAGCGCGCGCGGTTTCGGGCATGGAAAGGCCCGGTCGCTGGCGACGGGGGATGCACCAGCGACCGGGCTTCAAGAACGGTAACAAGAGATTGGCCGTTCGCAAATTCGATCTCGGTTATTCGGACAGGGATTTAGCCCGTCCGGCGAGAATGTGTGGCGGAGGTCACCGACTGACCGGTCTGTCAGTCACGGATACCGCGCGGGGTATCAGCTGAGCGTCACCTGACGGTTGGTGAGACCGCCGCGCGCCCGGCGCTCCTCGACGGTGAGCGGAGCGTCCGAGGCGAGCGCCTCGGTGAGCCGCTCGGCGAACTCGGCGGCCGGCTTCTCGCACTGCTCCGCCGTCATCGAGGTCGGCAGGTCCCACACCGGAACGGTCAGACCGTGCGCCCGGAACGAGCCCACCAGTCGGGTGTCCGCGCCGAGCGAGGACGTGCCGGCGGCCTGGAGCCGGGCCAGCGCGTCGAGCAGCTTCTCCTCCGGGTACGGCATGACCCAGCGCAGGTGGTTCTTGTCCGGGGTCTCGCACCAGTAGGCGGAGTCGACGGAGGACAGCTTCACGGTGGGGATGGCGGCGGCGTTCGCGCGCTCCAGGGAGGCGGCGACCTCCGGGCTGGAATTGTCCGAGGACTCCGGAATCCAGAATTCGAATCCGGTGTGCACTTCAGGCGCAAAATCGCTGTTCGGGTCGAGCAGATCCTGGAGCCGCGGCCCCTCCGCCGGTACGCGGCGCGCGGTGACCGGCGTGCCGGGCTCGGTCACCAGGGCGCGCTCCAGGGTGTCGGCGAGGTCGCGGCCCAGGTCGCCGGTGGAGGAGTCGTTCTGCAGCGCGAGCAGTACGGAGCCGTCGTCGCGGCGCAGCGCGGGCCACGCCATCGGCAGCACGGTCGCGAGGGTTACCGACGGAACGCCCTCGGGCAGCCCGCCCTTGAGGGTGAGCGGCACGGTCGCGGCGGGCACCAGCTCGCGCAGCGCGACCCAGTCGCACTCGCCCGGCAGACCCTCGAACGGCCGCTGGACCAGCTCGGCCACGGCGTGCGAGGCGGCCCGCCCGTGGCACGCCTTGTAGCGGCGGCCCGAACCACAGGGGCACGGCTCCCGCGCGCCGACGACCGGGATCTCCCCGTCGGCGAGCTGGGCCTTGCCGGCCGTGCCGGGCTTCGTCTGGGGGCGCTTCTTGGCCATGGTGGGGTTTCTCCCGATCGCGGCGTTCCAGTGATCCAGTGTTCGGCCGCGAGCCTAGCCGCCCGGTGTCCTTTGACGCCCCTTTCTCCGTTGTCCGTACGGGCGGTGCGGGGGCGCGGCGGTACGGGGCGGTTCGGCGGCGCGTAAGGACGTACGAGAGGCGCGACGTACGAGAGACGTCGGGGTCGCACGTACAACCGAGGAACCGAGGAACCGAGGAACCAAGGAGCCAAGGAACGAGGAAAGGGCGGCGGTCCGTGCGGGACCACCGCCCTTGGGATCACTCCAAGTCGCTCCGGGTCACTCCAGGTCGTCGTACGCGTCGAGGAACCCGAGCCCGGACCCGCCGCCGACGCGCGCCGCGAAGTCCTCGCGACGGTGTCCGCCGGTGACCCGGACCCAGACCGTGACCTCGCCCGTCGCGCTGTCCCGTACACCCCAGTCCTGCGCGAGCGCCCCGATGATGTTCAGCCCGCGGCCACCGTGCGCGGTGACCGAGGGCGTGGCCGGAACAGGGCGGGTCGGACCGCCGCCGTCCGTCACCTCGACCAGGAGACCGCCCGCTCCGTCGATGCTCCAGGCGGCCCGGACCTCACCTTCTCCGATGTCTGCGCGGCCCAGCGGCCTGCCATGGCGATACGCGTTGCTCAACAGCTCCGAAAGGATCAGCACCGCGTCGTCGACGACCGATTCGGCCATGCCGCTGCGGTCCAGCTGCTCCCGCATCCGGTGCCGTGCCTGCCCCACGCCCGCAGGGCCATGAGGAACGGCCATGCTCGACGACGTGGGCACTGTCTGTGCCACCATCAACGCCACCCCCGAGACCTCCTTTGCCCCACGCCACCGTGTGGATGCCCCGATGACCTGGGCCGGAAACCGGCCAGTAATGCCAGGGTGGCGCACTCGTGACGATCGCGTACGCCCCGAACGCGCCGGGGCACACCCCCTTACCCCTGTGACGGATGGGGCAAATGGGGTGAAGACGGGCCCGGGATTTCTCCCGGGGAAACGGTTCTACAGGGAGTGGCTTCACGGGGAGCGGTTCCCACGGGAGCGGCTCTACAGGCGGCCCAGCTGGGTCAGCACCTGCTTCGGCCGGTTGGTGATGATCCCGTCCACGCCGAGCTCTACACACAGTTCGACGTCGGCCGGTTCGTTCACCGTCCATACGTGGACCTGGTGTCCGGCCTCCTGTAGGCGCCGGATCACGGCCGGGTGGTGGCGCACGATCCGGATCGACGGGCCGGCGATCCGCGCGCCCGCCGGCAGCCGTCCGTCGCGCAGCCGAGGGGTGACGAACTGGGTGAGCGAGACGGTCGGCAGCATGGGTGCTGCCGCCGCGACGCGGTGCAGCGAGCGGGCCGAGAAGCTCATGACGCGGACGGACGACTCCTCGGGCGCCGCGGGCGCGGCGAGACCGAAGCGGTCGAGCAGCCGGAGCAGCTTGTCCTCGACCTGACCGGCCCAGCGGGTGGGGTGCTTGGTCTCGATGGCCAGCTCGATGGGGCGGCCGGTGTCGGCGACCAGTTCCAGGAGGCGTTCGAGGGTGAGGACGGAGGTGGCGCCGGGGTCGTCCCAGTCCGGGACCTCGCCCGCCTCGTCGCGGCCCTTCCAGGTGCCGAAGTCGAGCGCGGCGAGGTCGGCGAGTTCGAGGGCGGAGACGGCGCCGCGGCCGTTGGAGGTGCGGTTGACGCGCCGGTCGTGGACGCAGACGAGATGGCCGTCGGCGGTGAGCCGGACATCGCACTCCAGGGCGTCCGCGCCGTCCTCGATGGCCTTCACATAGGCGGCCAGGGTGTGCTCGGGGGCGTCCTCGGAGGCTCCGCGGTGGGCGACCACCTGGACGGGAAGGCGGCTCGGCTGCCGCGGTGCGTGGGTCACCGCGACATGGTACGGGCGCCCGATATGTCCGCAGTAAAGAATCGGGTGCCGATGCACAGCTCCGGCTTACAGTGGCCTGACGTGCTGTGGGAAAAGCTGATCGCAGCACCCGACGACGCCCGCGCAGTGCAACGAGGAGAGAGCTGTGAGCACCGAGAACGAGGGTACGCAGGTTCCGGAGAGCCGGCCCACCCCGTCCGCCCCCGCGGCGCCCCCCACGCCTCCCGCGCCCCCCGTCGCGCCTCCGGCCCAGGCCGAGACCCAGGCAGAGACCCCGGCCGAGAAGCAGATCGAGCCCCAGGCCGGAACTCCGGGCGCGGCCCCGGCCCCGCAGGAAGCCCCGGCGGCCGAGACCGCGCCGGCGCCGGTGGCCGAACCCGCGCCCGCGCCCGATTTCGCGTCCGACCCGGCGCAGACGCAGGCCCAGCCGGTACAGCCCGTACAGCCGGCTCCGGCCCAGCTGCAGACGGCCCCGGCCCCCGCCCCCGCCGCCGATGCCGGCGCAGGCTGGCCGCCCGCCCCGCCCGTGGCCCCGGCCTGGGGCGTACCGCAGCAGCCCGTACCGGAGACGGCGCGTAAGCGTGGCGGCGGTCTGATCGCGGCGGTCCTCGTCGCGGCCCTGGTCGCGGGAGGCATCGGCGGCGGGGTCGGCTACTGGGCCGCGAACCAGCGCGACGGCGGCCCCGGCGGCTCGACCACCATCTCCGCGGGCGACTCCCCTTCCTCCTTCAAGCGCGACCCCGGCACGGTCGCCGCCGTCGCCGCCAAGTCCCTGCCGAGCGTCGTCACCATCAGCGCGAAGTCCGGCGGCCGGGACGGCGAGGGCGGCACCGGCACCGGCTTCGTCTACGACCGGGAAGGCCACATCGTCACCAACAACCACGTGGTGGCCTCGGCGGCGAACGGCGGCACACTCTCCGCGACCTTCTCCAACGGCAAGACGTACGCGGCGGAGGTCGTGGGCCGGGCGCAGGGCTACGACGTGGCCGTACTGAAGCTGAAGAACGCCCCCTCCGGTCTCACCCCGATCCCGCTGGGCGACTCCGACAAGGTTGCCGTCGGCGACTCGACCATCGCGATCGGCGCGCCCTTCGGCCTGTCGAACACGGTCACCACGGGCATCATCAGCGCCAAGAACCGCCCGGTCGCCTCCGGTGACGGCTCCGGCGGCAAGAACTCCTACATGAGCGCGCTGCAGACCGACGCCTCGATCAACCCGGGCAACTCCGGCGGGCCGCTGCTCGACGCGAGCGGCGCCGTGATCGGCATCAACTCCGCGATCCAGTCGGCCGGCAGCGGCTTCGGCCAGTCGCAGGCGGGCTCCATCGGCCTCGGCTTCGCGATCCCGGTCAACCAGGCGCGCAACGTCGCCGAGCAGCTGATCAAGACCGGCAAGCCGGTCTACCCGGTCATCGGCGCCACCGTGAACATGCAGGACCAGCTCGACGGCGGCGCCGGCGCCGTCATCGCCGAGGAGGGCTCCGGCGGGACCCCGGCCATCAGCCCCGACGGCCCGGCCGCCAAGGCGGGTCTGAAGGGCGGCGACACGATCGTCGCCTTCGGCGGCCGCCCGATCGACAACGGCCGCACCCTCATCGGCGAGATCTGGACCCACCAGCCCGGCGACAAGGTCGAGATCACCTACAAGCGCGACGGGAAGACCTCCACCACCACCGTCGTGCTGGGCGAGCGCACGGGCGACAGCTGACCTCCACTGACGCGGCCGAACTCCGCGTCAGCGGGGGACGGGCGGGTACGGCCCCGGGGCTCCGGCTCCGGGGCCGTACCCATGCCCGTTCCTTCAACCGTCCCCGTCCCCGTGTCCGTCCCCTTCCTCGTATCCGCGCCGTGCCGTACCGGCTGGAGGAGGCCCGCGCGGGCAACTGGAAGGGCCCACTCCAGCCTTCCCGCAGGCCTCCGGTGGGCCTCACGTGGGCCACGGCCCCCGCGACCGCCCGGAGGCCGGTAGGCTGTAGCCGCTCCGCAGCAGGTGAGGCGGGGCGAGGGTGGGTTGCCCGAGCGGCCTAAGGGAACGGTCTTGAAAACCGTCGTGGCGCGAGTCACCGTGGGTTCAAATCCCACACCCACCGCAGGAAATCGGCGTCCGCGCCGCGTACAAGGGGTGTCCCGGTCAGGGGCACCCCTTCTTCGTGCGTCCGGCGCCCTCGCGGAGGGCCGAGGTTCGAGGCCGGTGGGGGCGGCGCGAAGAACGGTGTGTGAGGAGGTTTATCGATAAGTCCTCACACCTGAGGGGGAATCGGAGGGTCCGGGGCGATTGGTCCGGGATGTGCTGGGCAACTCTGGTCTCGCGAGATCGGAAACACGACCGGAAACACGACCGAAAGCAAGATCGGAAACACGATCGGAAAGACCAGGGCGGTCGATCAACCGCCTTGTCGAGCAAGCACTGTTCACAGCCCCAGCCGCAGTCCCTTGATTCACCGCGGATCCCTTCCGGATCCAGAGCCCAGTTCCCGGAGGAACCCTTATGCCCAGCATCCGCACCGCCCGCGTCCTCGCCGTCGCGGCCGCTCTGCCACTCGCCGCCGTGCTGTTCGGCGGGGTGGCCCTGGCCGACGACGGCGGATTCGCGAACGACGGATCGGACGCCAGTGCCGCCTCGGTCCTCGGCAGCGGGGTGATCGGCGAGAACGACGGCAATTCGACCACCACCCAGCAGGTGGCCACCGGTCCCGCCGCCTCCAACGAGAACCACACGACGAATGTGAGCGGCTCCGCCTTCACGGAGATCAAGCAGCCGGACAAAGTGTTGACCTTCTCCTTCTTCTGACAGCCGGTCCGAGGGGGCGGCGTGTGGTGAACGCGGGCCCGTGCTCCGGTGCTTCGGTGCCGGCGCGCGGGCCGCTCGTGTGCGGGGCGTGTGCCTCCGGCGCTCCGGGCGCCCCGTGTGTCCGGCCTTGACAGTTCTCCGGAACCTGACGGACAGTCAGGAAATCCGAGTGGGCAGTCCCGCCGCGACACGAGAGGGCCATGCCGTGCATCTCGCCCCGACCGAACGCCAGTTACGGCTCCGCGCCGAACTCCGCGCGTACTTCCGCGACGTGATGCCCGACGGCCCCCCGTCCCCCGTCGACTCCGCCGCGCAGCGCACGCTGCTGCGGCGGATCGGTGCCGACGGCATGCTGGGGATCGGCTGGCCCGAGGAGTACGGGGGCCAAGGGCGCGGTCCCGACGAGCAGTTCGTCTTCTTCGACGAGGCGTACCGGGCCGGCGCCCCGGTCTCGATGGTCACGCTCAACACCGTCGGACCGACCCTGATGCGTTACGGCACCGACGAACAGAAGGCGTACTTCCTCCCCCGCATCCTGCGCGGGGACGTCGTCTTCGCCATCGGCTACAGCGAACCCGAGGCGGGCACCGACCTGGCCGCCCTGCGCACCCGGGCCACCCGTGAGAGCGGAGAGAGCGGAGAGAGCGGAGACGGCGGGGAGAACAGGGAAGGGGAAGACGATCCGGTCGGCGGGGGAAGCGGCGGCTGGCGGATAGACGGGCAGAAGGTCTTCACCTCCAACGCCCAGAACGCCGACTGGATTTGGCTCGCCTGCCGCACCGGCACCACCGAGGACCGCCACCGGGGCATCTCGATCATCCTCGTCCCCACCTCCGCGCCCGGCTTCTCCTGGACCCCGATCGAGACCGTCGGCGGGCTGACCACCACCGCCACCTACTACGACGCGGTCCGCGTCCCGGCCGGTCATCTCGTCGGCCCGGAGAACGGCGGCTGGGGGCTCCTCACCAACCAGCTCAACCACGAACGGGTCGCCCTCGCCGCCCTCGGCATGCAGGCCGAGGACTTCTACGAGGCGGCGCTCCGCCAGGCCCGGCGCCCGGCCGCCGCGGACCGCCGGCGGCGGATCGACGAGCCATGGGTACGGATACGGGCCGCCGAGGCGCACGCCCGGCTGGCCGCGACCCGGCTGCTCAACTGGCGTCTCGTCGGCGACGTGGGCGCGGGCCGGCTCGCCCCCGGGGACGCGAGCGGCGTGAAGTTCGCGGGAACGGAGTCGGCGGTCGAGGTCTACCGGCTGTGCCAGGAGATCGCCGGCCCGGCGGCGCTGGTCCGCACCAGCTCGCCCGGCGCGTTCGACGACGGCGGGCTGGAACGGATGAACCGGGCCGCCCAGATCAACACGTTCGGCGGCGGCGTGAGCGAGGTGCAGCGCGAGATCGTCGCGACGATGCGGCTCGGCATGAAGCGGAGGGGACGGCGATGATTCCGCCCCACCCGGACGCCCCGGCCCCCGGACTTGGTCCCGTCCCGGCCTCCGACCCCGCCCCCGGGGCCCGTTCCCTGCCCCCGCCCCTGCCGTACGAACGACTCGCCGCCTACGAAGGCCGGCCCGTCTCCCGTCCCTTCGCCGGCAAGGACCCCGTCAACGAGCCCATGATCCGCCACTGGTGCGAGGCCATGGGCGACACCCACCCCGCGTATCGCGGCCCCGGCGCCGTCGCCCCGCCCACCATGCTCCAGGCCTGGACCATGGGCGGTCTGTCCGGGCACGGGGACGAGGACGGGCACGGGGACGGTTCCGGGGACGGGCCCGGCGCGTACGAGGAACTCTCCGCCCTCCTCGATGCCGCCGGCTACACCTCGATCGTCGCCACCGACTGCGAGCAGGAGTATCTGCGGCCGCTGCGGCCCGGCGACACGATCGTCTGCGACTCCGTCATCGAGTCGGTCTCGCCCCGCAAGACCACCCGGCTCGGCACCGGTCACTTCATCACCACCCGGATGAACGTCAGGACCGGCGGCGGCGAACTCGCCGGCACCCACCGCTTCCGCGTCCTCAAGTACGCCCCCGCGCCCCCGGCGTCCACCCGTCGCCCCGCGCCCCCCGCGCCCCCGGAAGCCGCCCCCCGCCGCTCCCCTCGCCCCCTCCGCCCCCGCCCCGTCGTCAACCGCGACAACGCCGGCTTCTGGGCCGGAGTGGCCGAACACCGCCTCCTCATCCAGCGCTGCGTCACCTGCGCCACGCTCCGGTTCCCCTGGCTGCCCGGCTGCAACGCCTGCGGCTCGCGCGCCTGGGACACCGTCGAGGCGAGCGGCGAGGGCACCGTCTACTCGTACGTCGTCATGCACCACCCGCCGTTCCCGGCCTTCGACCCGCCCTACGCGGTCGTGCTCGTCGAACTCGCCGAAGGCGTACGGATGATCAGCAACGTCGTCGGGGTCCCGTACGACGAGGTGCGCATCGGCATGCCGGTGCGGCTGGAGTTCCGGAAGGTGGACGCGGAACTCGAACTCCCGCTGTTCAGAGCCCTGTTGTCCACGGATCATGAAGAAGGCACAGACCGCGAAGAAGGCGCGGTGCGCGAGGAGGGTGAGGACTGACATGGACTTCACCCCCACCGAGGAGCAGTCGGCGGCCCGCGCGCTCGCCGCGCGGATACTCGGGGATCTCGCCACCCACGAACGGCTCGCCGCCACCGGCACCGGCAGCGATCCCGAGCTGTGGAGGGCTCTGTGCGCGGCGGGTCTGTCCGAGGCCGTCCTGGAGACCGGTCTCCTCGGGCTCGTCCTGCTCGCCGAGGAACAGGGGCGTACGACGGCGCAGGTCCCGTTCACCGCGAGCGCCGTCTACGGGCTGCTGACCCTCGCCCGGCACGGCACGCGGAAGCAACGGGCCCGGCTGCTGCCCGGACTCCTCGCCGGGACGATGGTGGTGACCGGCGCCTTTCCCGCGTACGACGGCCAGGGCGCCGTCCGCGCGGGCCCGGGGGGCCGGCTCGCCGGTGCCGTCCCGTGGGTGCCGTGGCTGCGGGACGCCACCCATGTCCTCGTCCCCGACGAGACGCGGGCGCTCTGGCTCGTGGCCCTGCGGGGTGCCGGGGTGGAGCCCGTCGAGCTCACCGCGCCCTGGTCGGCCGGCCGGCTGGTGCTCGACGGGGCGCGTGGGGAGCGGGTGGGGGTGCCCGGGGCGTACGCGGGGGTGCTGGGCGCCGCCCGGATCGCGTTTGCCGGGCTGCAGGCGGGCGTGTGCGCCGGTGCGTTGGCCCGCGCGGTCGCGTACACCTCCGTACGCGAGCAGTTCGGCCGTCCGCTCTCCGCCCACCAGGCCGTCCAACTCCGGGCGGCCGACGCGTACATGGACACCGAGGCGATCCGGGTCACGGCCTACGAGGCGGCCTGGCGGTACGACGAGGGCCTGTCGTACGCCGAGGAGGCGCTGACGGCCGCCTGGTGGGCCGCCGAGGCCGGAACCAGGGTGGTGCACGCCGGACAGCATCTGCACGGCGGTCTCGGCGCCGACCTCGACCACCCCGTGCACCGGCACTTCCTCTGGGGACGGCAGCTCGGCGCGTATCTGGGCTGCGGCACCGAACTCCTCGCCGAACTCGGCGACCTCCTCGCGAAGGGAACGCCCGCATGACGACAGACCCCGCAGGGGTACGGGCGGCGCCCGTACGGGGGACGGCGCGGGTCCGGCCGGGTGACACGCTCGCCCCGCTCGTCGTCCCGGTCACCCGCACCCTCGTCGTCGCCGGGGCGATCGCCGCCCGCGACTACCAGGACGTGCACCACGACGCCGAGCGCGCCCGGGAGAAGGGCTCCCCGGACATCTTCATGAACATCCTCACCACCAACGGTCTCGTCGGCCGCTACATCACCGACCGCTTCGGCCCGCGCGCCGTCCTGCGCGCCGTCTCCATCCGGCTCGGGGCCCCCAACTACCCCGGGGACACCATGACGTTGACCGGAACGGTGACGGAGGTCGACGGCGCGACGGTACGGGTCCGGGTGGTCGGCGCGAACGGGCTCGGCCACCATGTGACGGGCACGGTGACGGTCGACGTCCCCACGGAGCCGAAGGCCCCGGCGGATCCGCCCACCCCGGAAGTCCCGGAAGTCCCGCCGGCCCTGACGGCCCTCACGCCCCCGACAACCCTGACAGGGACCCCTGGCCCCGACCCCGACCCCGACCCGGAGGGCCCCCGATGACCGCGCACGCCCGCGCGGACGGGCTCGGCGGGCGCGCCGCCATCGCCGGGATCGGGGCCACCGCGTTCTCCAAGGACTCCGGCCGCAGCGAGCTGACCCTGGCCGTGGAGGCCGTGCACGCGGCCCTCGACGACGCCGGGCTCGCCCCCGGCGACGTCGACGGCATGGTCACCTTCACCATGGACACCAGCCCGGAGATCACCGTCGCCCAGGCGGCCGGCATCGGCGAGCTCTCCTTCTTCTCCCGGGTCCACTACGGGGGCGGCGCGGCCTGCGCCACCGTCCAGCAGGCGGCCCTCGCCGTCGCCGCCGGGGTCGCCGAAGTCGTCGTCTGCTACCGGGCGTTCAACGAGCGCTCCGGCCGCCGTTTCGGCTCCGGCGTACAGCACCGCGAACCGTCGGCGGAGGGCGCGGCGCTCGGCTGGCCGCTGCCGTTCGGGCTGCTGACCCCGGCCTCCTGGGTCGCCATGACCGCCCAGCGCTACCTCCACACGTACGGGCTCTCGCCGGACGTCCTCGGCCATGTCGCCGTCACCGGCCGGCGCCACGCGGCCACCAACCCCGCCGCGTACTTCTTCGGCAGGCCGATCACCCTCGCCGACCACGCCGCCTCCCGCTGGATCGCCGAGCCGCTGCGGCTGCTCGACTGCTGCCAGGAGACCGACGGCGGCCAGGCCCTCGTCGTCACCTCCACCGAGCGCGCCCGCGACCTCGCCCGCCCGCCCGCCGTGGTGGTGGCCGCCGCGCAGGGTGCGGGGCGGGGCCAGGAGGCGATGACCGGCTTCTACCGGGACGCGCTGACCGGGCTGCCCGAGACGGGGGTGGTGGCCCGCCGGCTGTGGCGGACCTCGGGGCTCGCGCCCGGCGACATCGACGTCGCGATCCTCTACGACCACTTCACCCCGTACGTCCTGATGCAGCTGGAGGAGTTCGGCTTCTGCGGGCCGGGCGAGGGCGCCGGTTTCGTCGAGGCGGACGTACTGCCGCTGAACACCCACGGGGGCCAGCTCGGCGAGGCGTATCTGCACGGCATGAACGGCATCGCGGAGGCGGTCCGGCAGCTGCGCGGCAGCTCCGTGAACCAGGTGGCGGGGGCGGCCCGGGCCCTGGTCACGGCGGGCACCGGGGTCCCGACGTCCGGCCTCGTCCTGGGCACGGACACCTGAGGTCCGCCCACCCTTCTCCCGTCACCCGGGTGTCTTCCGAACCCCCACGACCCCGCCCCCCGACCCCTGAGGCATCCCCGAGAGGGCCCTGAGGGGCCGCCTCCGGGCGGCGTACCGACCCGCCCCGACCGCCGCCCCGGACCTCATCCCCGAGCCCGCCCCTGATCCCGTCTCGGGGTCCGACCCTGACCCCTCCCCCTACCGGCTCCACCCTCAGGAGGTGGGGCGCTCTCCACCCCTACAACCTGAGGGGGACCAGGGGTCGGGACCTGGGACCGATCCCCGCCGCACCCCCTCGCTCTTAACGTGGAGTCATGACTCCGCGACCCTCCGGCTCTGTCTGCGCCGGTGCCTCGACGCCCGCCGGCCGCCGCGCGGCCCGTCTCGGCGTCCTGTCCCTCGTCCCCGCCCAGCCGGGACCGGCGGACCACACCGCGCCTGCGGCCCCCGTGGCCTCCCTGGTCCCTGCGGCCCCCGTGGCCCCTGCGGCCGTCCAGGCCCGCCCGTTCGCGTACCCCTCCTTCGCCTCGTACGTCCGTGCCCGGGGCCCGGTCCTGCTGCGCGCCGCGCGCTCGCTGACCGCGAACCCCTCGGACGCCGAGGACCTGCTCCAGACGGCGCTGGCCAAGACGTTCGTCGCCTGGGAGCGCATCGAGGACCACCGCGCCCTGGACGGCTACGTCCGGCGCGCGCTGCTCAACACCCGTACGTCCCAGTGGCGCAAGCGCCGGGTCGACGAGTACGCGTGCGAGGAGCTGCCGGAGCCGGCCCTGGACCGGGAGCCGGACCCGGCGGAGCGCCAGGTGCTGCACGACGCGATGTGGCGTGCGGTGATGAAGCTCCCCGAGCGGCAGCGGGCGATGGTCGTCCTCAGGTACTACGAGGACCTGAGCGAGGCGCAGACCGCCGAGGTGCTCGGGGTCTCGGTCGGCACGGTCAAGAGCGCGGTCTCGCGGGCGCTCGGCAAGCTGCGCGAGGACCCGGAGCTGGCCCCGGCGGCGTGACGCGGTGATGGTGCGGCGGGGCGGGGCGGCGGTCCGGAAGGGCTCCGTCTCCCGGAAGGACTCCGCCCCCTTGAGGGGCGCCGCCCCCCGGAAGCACCCGGAATCAATGATTCCGGTACGGCCCCCGGAACCGTAGTCCGTCACCTCGCCGACCGGCGCCTCCGGCGTCGTGGCAGGTCACCCGGGCATACGTTACCCTCGGTTACGCCAGTGATCACTGGCGAAATTGGATACTCCCGGGTAGTGACATACCGGGTGGACGTGAGCAGAATCAGCACACCCCCACCTCACTACCGCCGCGTAGCGCCCTCGGGAGGACGCCGTGCTGAGCACCATGCAGGACGTACCACTGACCGTGACCCGCATCCTCCAGCACGGGATGCGTGTCCACGGACAGTCGACCATCACCACCTGGACCGGCGAGCCGGAGCCGCAGCGCCGCACCTTCGCACAGACCGGTGCCCGCGTCGCCCAGCTGGCCCATGCCCTGCGTGACGAGTTCGGTGTCACCGACGGCGAGTGCATCGCAACCCTCATGTGGAACAACGCGGAGCACGTCGAGGCGTACTTCGCGATCCCCGCCATGGGCGCGGTCGTCCACACCCTCAACCTGCGGCTTCCCGCCGAGCAGCTGGCCTGGATCGTGGGCCACGCCGCCGACCGGATCCTCCTCGTCAACGGCTCGCTCCTGCCGCTCGTCGCCCCGCTCCTCCCGCATCTGCCGACCGTCGAGCACGTCGTCGTCACCGGCCCCGGCGACCGCTCCGTCCTCGACGGCGCGACCGCGCGCGTCTGGGACTACGAGGAGCTGATCGCCGGCCGTCCGGTCACGTACGACTGGCCCGAGCTGGACGAGCGCGCCGCCGCCGCCATGTGTTACACCTCCGGCACCACCGGCGACCCCAAGGGCGTCGCCTACTCCCACCGCTCCATCTACCTGCACTCCATGCAGGTCGGCATGACGGAGTCGATGGGGCTGAGCGCCAAGGACACCTCGCTGGTCGTGGTCCCTCAGTTTCATGTCCTCGCGTGGGGGATCCCGCACGCCGCCTTCATGACCGGTGTCAGCCTGCTGATGCCGGACCGGTTCCTCCAGCCGGCGCCGCTCGCCGACATGATCGAGATGGTGCGCCCGACGCACGCCGCCGCCGTCCCCACCATCTGGCAGGGGCTGCTCGCCGAGGTCCTCGCCCGCCCCCGCGACCTCACCTCGATGGCCCAGGTCACCATCGGCGGCGCCGCCTGCCCGCCCTCCCTCATGGAGGCGTACGACAAGCTGGGCGTCCGGCTCGTGCACGCCTGGGGCATGACGGAGACCTCCCCGCTCGGTACCGTGGCCCACCCGCCGGCCGGTCTCACCGCCGAAGAGGAGTGGCCGTACCGCGTCACCCAGGGCCGCTTCCCGGCGGGCGTGGAAGGCCGGCTGGTCGGCCCCGACGGCGAACTCCTGCCCTGGGACGGCGAGTCGGCCGGTGAACTGGAGGTACGCGGCAACTGGATCGCGGGCTCCTACTACGGCGGCGCCCACGGCGAACCCCTGTGCCTGGACGACAAGTTCAGCGCCGACGGTTGGCTCAAGACCGGTGACGTCGGCATCATCACCGCCGACGGCTACCTCACCCTCACCGACCGGGTGAAGGACGTCATCAAGTCCGGCGGCGAGTGGATCTCCTCCATAGACCTGGAGAACGCCCTGATGGCCCACCCGGCCGTCGCCGAGGCCGCCGTCGTCGCCGTCCCGGACGAGAAGTGGGGCGAGCGCCCGCTCGCGACCGTCGTCCTCAAGGAGGGCGCGAGCGCGGACTACACGGAGCTGCGGGCCTTCCTCCTCGCCGAGGGCGGCGTCGCGAAGTGGCAGCTCCCCGAGCGCTGGGCCATCGTGCCGGCCGTCCCGAAGACGAGCGTCGGGAAGTTCGACAAGAAGGTGATCCGCAAGCAGTACGCGGACGGCGACCTGGACGTCACGCAGTTGTAGGGCAGTTGCTCTGATCTCGGCGCCAACCGACCGGCTCGGCCGATCGGTTGGCGCCGATCACATGACAAGAGGCGCCTGGCGCCGGTCAGTTGGTGCCGATCTTCGCGAGCAGGTCGACGATCCGGGACTGCACCTCGGTGCTGGTCGACCGCTCGGCGAGGAAGAGGACCGTCTCGCCCGAGGTGAGCCGCTCCAGCTCCGACTCGTCGAGGCCCGCCGAGGTGTAGACGACGAGCGGAGTGCGGTTCAACTGCCCGTTCGCGCGCAGCCAGTCGATGATCCCGGCCCGGCGGCGGCGTACCTGCATCAGGTCCATCACCACCAGGTTCGGCCGGAGATCCTGGGCCAGTGCGACCGCCTCGGTGTCGGACGCGGCCCGCGCGACCTGCATCCCGCGCCGCTCCAGCGTCGCCGCCAGCGCCTCCGCGATGTCCTCGTTCTCCTCGATGAGCAGCACCCGCGACGGGTGTTGCTCGCTGTCCCGGGGCGCCAGCGCCTTCAGCAGGACGGCCGGATCGGCGCCGTACGCCGCCTCACGGGTCGCCTGCCCGAGCCCGGCCGCGAGCAGCACCGGCACCTCGGCGGCGACGGCGGCCTGGCGCAGCGACTGGAGCGCGGTACGGGTGATGGGACCGGTCAGCGGGTCGACGAAGAGCGCGGCCGGGAAGGCGGCGATCTGCGCGTCGACCTCCTCGCGGGAGTGCACGATCACGGGGCGGTAGCCGCGCTCGCTCAGCGCCTGCTGGGTGGCCACGTCCGGCGCGGGCCAGACGAGCAGCCGGCGCGGGTTGTCCAGGGGCTCCGGGGGGAGTTCGTCGTCGACGGGCTGCGGCAGCGGCTGGTTCGCCACCTCCACGGCACCGCCGGGGCCGTCCAGCGGCTCCGGACCCTCCGCCGAGCCCTCGGCGGGCGCCTCTATCGCGTACGAGCGGCCCTCCGGCGCCGGGGGCGTGCCCAGCTTCGACACGGGCAGACCCGCGGACACGGGAACCGGCGCGGGTACCGGCGTGGATACCGGCATCGGCGCGGACGCAGGGGCCTGCGCGGGAGCCGGGGCACCGACGGTCGCCGGTACGGGCAGGGGCATCGGAGCGGGCATCGCCGAGGGCACCGGCAGGGGCTGGCCGCCCTGCGGCTGGGGCTGCTGCGGCTGGGGCGCGGGGAGCGCGGCAGCGGCGGCCGGGGCCGGGCGGTTCTCCTCGGCCGGGTTGCCGAGCTTGCGGCGCCGACCGGACGCGGGGGCGGGGGCCGGGGCCTGGGCGGCGGGTGCCGCGACGGCGGATACGGCGGGAGCGGCCGGGGCGGCCGGGGCGGCCGGCGGGGTCAGCGGGACGCCCTGTCCGAGGGTCCGCACACTGAACGCCCGTCCCTGCGAGGCGTCCTGGGGCGCGGGGGCCGCCGGAGCCGCCGGGACCTCGGGCGGCAGGGGTACGGAGCCGGTGCCGGTCGCGGTGGCCGCGCCCAGAGCCGTACCCGAACCCGAACCCGTGCTCGTACCCGAACCCGAGCCCGAACCCGTGCCTCCGCCGGTGCCGGGCGTCGGCGCGGGCAGCGGGTGCGGCTGCGGCGAGGCGTGCTCGTCTCCCGGCAGCGCCCGTACGGCCGCGTGCTCGGCGGGGTGTTCGTCCGGCGCGCGGTCGGCGTCGGCCGGCGGCAGCGCGAACGGCGTCCGCGGTCCCGCCTCGGCGGCCGCGGCCCGCTCCTGCGCGGCGGCGAGCGCCCGGCGGCGCCGCCCGGTCGGCTGCTGCTGCGCCGCGGGAGCCTCGGCCGACGCGACGGCGGGCAGCGCGGGCAGAGCGGAGGCGGGCATGCCGGAGGGAGGCACGGGCATGCCGGAGGGCCCGGACGCGGGCACGGGGGCCAGCGCCGGAGCGGCGGATACGGCGGGGGTACCGGCGTCGGCCGGAACACCCTGCGGCGGAACCGTGTCACCGAGCGCGGGGCGCGGCTGCGCGCCCTCGGCGGCGGTCACGACCGCGCCCTCGGCGGGCCGGCCGCGGCGGCGGCCGGTGCCGGTGGACTGCCCGGCCGAGGTCGGGGGGCCGGCCTGGGCGGGGATCAGCTCATGGGGCGTACCGCCGGGCGGGGTGTCGCCCTGCCTGCCCCGGCGGCGGCCGGTCGGCTGCGGCACCGCCGTCGCGTCCTCCGACGCCAGCGGGCTCTCCAGGAACGCGTCCGTGGACGCCCGGCGCCCGCGCCGCCGTCCGCTTCCCGCCACGGCCTCGGACGGGGCCGGCTGGGGCGACTGGGCGGACTGGGTGGCCTGCGCGGGCAGCGCGATGGGCTCGGCGCCCGCCGGCCGCTGCTCCTGGCTCCCGCGCGCGGCGGGAACGGCTACGGCCGGCTCGGCAGCAGCCTCGGACGGCGAGGCGCCCCCCGGCTCGTCCCCGGACTCGCCGGCGGCCTCGGCCCCGGTCTCGCCGGTCTCGTTCTCGTCGACGTCATCGACGTCGTCGGACCCGTTCCCGGCCTCGACCTCGACCTCGACCTCGGCCTCGCCCTCGGCCTCCGGCGCGAGGGTGCCGCGTCCGGCGCCGAGCGGCACCTCCACGACGTACGCGCCGCCCGCCGTCCCCGGCACCTTGTGCGTCTGCACCACACCACCGTGCGCCGCGACGATCCCGCGCACGATCGGCTGATGGACCGGGTCGCCGCCCGGGTACGGGCCGCGCACCTCGATCCGTACGACGTCACCGCGCTGCGCCGCCGCGACCACGATCGTCGAGTCGCCGGGCGCCGCTTTGCTCTTGCCGGTCGCGTCGACCCCGGCCACGTCCGCGACGAGATGCGCGAGCGCGGTGGTGAGCCGTACCGCGTCCACCTCGGCCTCGATCGGCGGCGTGTGCACGGCGAACTGGACCCGGCCCGGACCGATCAGCTCCACTGCCCCGTCGATGCCGCCGGTCACGATGCCGCCGAGCGGCACCACGGTCTTGTCCAGCTCCTCCGCGCCCGCGTCGAGGCGCTGGTAGCCGAGGACGTTGTCGACGAGGGTGGTCATCCGGGCGTAACCGGCGGCCAGATGGTGCAGCACCTGGTTGGCCTCGGGCCACAACTGCCCGGCGTCGTCGTCGGCGAGGGTGCCCAGCTCGCCGCGCAGCTCCTCCAGGGGCCCGCGCAGCGACCCGGCCAGGACGGCCGTCAGCTGCGCGTGCCGGGCCGCGAGCGCCGCGTACCGCTCCCGCTGCTGCTCCAGCTCGGTGGCGTGCCGCTCGGCGCGGTCGGCGAGCTCGGTGGCGTGCTCCTCCAGCAGCCGCTCGTGCGGCCTGCGGTCGGTGAAGGTCATGACGGCGCCGACGAGCTGGTCCCCGTCCCGTACCGGCGCGGTGGTCAGGTCGACCGGCACCCGGTCGCCGTTCTTCGCCCACAGCACCTGCCCGCGGACCCGGTGCTTGCGGCCGGAACGGAGGGTGTCGGCGAGCGGCGACTCGTCGTACGGGAAGGGGTCGCCGTCGGAGCGCTTGGCGAGGATCAGCCGGTGCAGATCGGCACCGCCGAGCTCGGGCGCCCGGTAGCCGAGGATCTGCGCGAAGGCGGGGTTGACGAGGACGACCCGGCCGTCGGTGTCGGTGCCCACGACGCCCTCGGACGCGGCGCGCAGGATCATCTCGGTCTGCCGCTGGGAACGGGCCAGTTCGGCCTCGGTGTCCACGGTGCCGGTGAGGTCGCGGACGACCAGCATGAGGAGTTCGTCGCCGGTGTAGCCGCCGCCGTGCACGTGCCCGTGGCCGGCGGCGCCGTGCGGGGCGTACGCGTCGCGGCCGTCCTCCAGGTTGGCGCTCGTCACCTCGACGGGGAACTCGCCGCCGTCGGTACGGCGGGCGGTCATCCGCGCCGGGCGGGTACGGCCCTGCTCGTCGGCGGTGTCCGGGCGGCGCATCGAACCGGGGATCAGCCGCGAATCGAACTCCGGCAGCAGATCGAGCAGCCCGCGCCCGACGAGCGCGGTGCCGGGGGTCTCGAACATGCCGAGCGCGATGGTGTTGGCGTTGACGACCGTGCCGTTGCAGTTCACGAGCACGAGGCCGTCGGGGAGCGCGTCGAGTATGGCGGCGAGGCGAGCAGCGCCTCGGGATGGCCTGCTGCTCACGAGACGCTTCCTCCCTGAACCCACTGCAGGTGCCCTGCAGCTCTTGCGCTTGCGCTGGTGCTTAGTGGCCGGCGGGCCCCATCTTGCCCCCGGGGCCGCGGTGTGTCACGGAGGGATTCTAAGGGAGACACCGGCGGCCGGGGGCTCTGCCCCGGCCAGGGGCCGGACATGAGGGGGCTTCAGACGCGGGTCAGGGGGAGGACGGGCCGCAGGTTCTCCCAGCGGTCCGTCTCGCATCCGTTGATCCGCGAGAAGCGGGCGTCGACGCGGTGCCCCTGCCAGGTCCCGGTGACGCGCGCGGTGGCCGGCCCCCCGTGCAGCTGGGTGCACAGCTGCCCCTCCGGGACCGGCGCGAACGGATTCCCGCCCGCCTGCGCGAGCTGCTTCAGCCGCCGGCACGCGCTCGCCGCCGCCGGGTGCGTCCCGCCGGGCGTGGCACCGCACTCCAGCCGGAAGTCGCCGTCGGCCTCCGGGGACCCGCTGTGCTCGACCCGCACCCGCAGGGAGTCCGCAGCCGGGGCCGAGAGCAGCGGCAGCGGGGGCAGCGGCCCGAGCGCGGGGGCGGCGGTGACGCTCGCGCTCGCGGTCGGGCCCGTGACGGGTACGAGGGCCGCGGCGGCGACGAGGACGGCGGCCGCGGTGGCGGTACGGAGCGGGGCACGGAGCGGGACACGGGTGCGCTGCGGCATGGGGGACTCCCGTCGGGACGTCTGGGTGCCCCGGCGCCCGGGCCGCGCCGGGGCGGGCGTGCCGCGGCGGCGCCCGGGGCGCGGGGCGTTCTGCCCTGCCTAACGCTCCCGGGCCCGCCGCGTTGCGCAATCCGGGTGAGCCGGCGGGAGCGCGGGAGGGAGCGCGGAGCGAGACACGGAGCGAGACGCGAAGGGGAGCGCCGCGCGGGCGCGGGTGGGGCGCGGACCGGGTGGGAGCGGGTGCGAAGGGGGTGCGAGCAGGGCCTGGGGCCGGGTTCCGGGCGGGTGCGAAGGGGGCGCGAGCAGGGCTTGGAGCCGGGGTCCGGGCGGGTGCGGGCAGCGCGGGAAGCGGGGCGTGGAACGGGGCGCGCAGGGGTCGCGGGGGCTTTGCCCCGGGCACCCGGTGCCTAGTACGGTGAAAGCGATTGGTGACACGCCGCTCTTCTGTGTCATCATCTGCACACACCGCTCGCCTGCGCGTGAGGTGTATGGAGGCGTCGCCTAGTCCGGTCTATGGCGCCGCACTGCTAATGCGGTTTGGGTTTTAAAGCCCATCGAGGGTTCAAATCCCTCCGCCTCCGCACGAAGACTGAAGCCCCGGCCCTCAAGGCCGGGGCTTCAGTCGTTCCCGGCCCCGGCGATCCCCACCGCGCCCACTTCGTGCCGCCGCACCTCTTGCGCTTCGTGTGACCCCGGTCTCTTTCCCGCCATTTCGACCCCCTGACGGCGTTCCGCTTGCCCTCCCCGCCCGCCTGGGCGCCCTCCGTGTGATTCGCGTTTCCGCAGGTCAGAGGGGGTGTGGCCAATGGATTTCACAGGACGGCGGCAGTCATGTAATGTTCTTCCTGTCGCCGCGAGCGGGCCGAAAGGCCGGGGAGCGGAGACAAAAACTAAAAACAAGCACTCGTAGCTTAACGGATAGAGCATCTGACTACGGATCAGAAGGTTGCAGGTTCGAATCCTGCCGAGTGCACAGAGTCGAGAGGCCCGGACTAGAGTCCGGGCCTCTCGCGTTATGCGGCCGTACAGCAGTGAAGTACAGCAACCGCACCGATCGCTGCCGACCGCCGTCAGCCGGTGGCGCCGCCCATGACGTCGGACAGCTTGCCGAGGGCAGCGCGCACGTCTTCTTCCCCGGCCGCGGCGTAGACCTCCATCGTCATGGCGATCTGCGAGTGCCGCAGGATCCGCTGTGCCACCTTCGGGTGGACTCCCAGGAGGACAAGGAGAGCGGCGACCGTGTGGCGGGTGTTCCGGAGCGGGATCACGCGGAGGCCGGCCCGACGGGCCCGCAGCGCGAACATCCGGGTGAGGTTCCCCGGCTCGATCGGGGTGCCGTACTTCGTCGTGAAGATGAGCCCGCGGGTGTCCTGCCAGAGCTCACCGACGGCCTTCCGGTCTCCGAGCTGCTGGGCGCGGCGCATCCGGAGCGCCTTGAGACAGATGGCGGGCAGGGGCAGGAAGTCGTCCGACTCCTCGGTCTTGGTCTCCCGGTGGAGGATCTGCCGCCCGGCCCGCTGGATCTGGTGATCCACGTACAGCTCGCCGGTCTCGAAGTCGATCGACTGCCACGTGAGGCCGAGAATCTCTCCGCGACGGAGCCCGAGGCACAACGCGAGCACCCAGGCGGCGAAGAGGTGATCGTCCCGCGCCGCCGCGTCCGCGAGGAACCGTCCTGCCTCGGCGACGGACCACGGCTTGATCCGGCGCCGGCGCGGCTTGGGGACCTTCACGAGGGAGGCGACGTTCTTGCTGATCTCCTCCTCGGCCACGGCGTGCGTCAGCGCGGCACGGAGGGCATCCCGGGCGCCCTGGACGACGCGGCGGGACGGGTACGCCTCACAGCACTCCCCGATGGCGCAGCACTTCTGCCGACGCGGTTCCCGCTTGGTGTCCTTCCCCTGCGCGCAGCACTGGCAGATGCCCGCGAGCTTGGTCAGCCACTCCCGGACGTCCCGGACGGTCAGCTTGTCGAGCCGCTTAGCACCGAGGTGCGGGGCGATGTAGAGCCGGACGTACCCCTCGTACGAGACGTAGGATAGCGGGGCGAGGTTGGGCTTCACGATCGAGTCGAGCCAGTAGGCGAGGAACACGGCGAGGGTGCGGTGCCGGGTGGGCATCGGGCCCTTCTTCGCCTGAGCGTGGAGGTTGAGCCACTTCTCGTGGACTTCCTCGCGAGTCTTGCCGTATGCGTACTTCCGATCACGCTTGCCGTCCGGCTTGGTGACCCAGACGTAGGCCGCGTAGCCGTTCTTGTACTGGTAGATGGACCCCTCGCCGTTGCCACGCTTCCCGCTCATGCGGCCCACTCCTCGGAGCCGGCGGCGACGCGCTCGACGTACTCGTCGACCCAGGCCGGGAGGATGCGGCGGTTGCGGCCCACCTTCACGGATCGGATCTCTCCGGTGAGGACGAGCATCTTCGTCTTAGAAAGCCCGAAGCCGAGCATGGACGCGACCTCGGCGGTCGTGTGCCACCTGGGCTCAATCACGGTCGTGGTCATGCTTCCGTTCCCTCCAGGGGGAGTTGGTCGCGGAGGGCTTCGCGGGCGGTCTCGCGGTTGAGGCGGATGTCCCGGGCGATGGACGCGGCCAAGGCGGCTTCACCGGGGCTGTGGCCCTGGCCGGCGTACGTCCAGGAGGTGAGGACGAGGACGGTGTCCGGGGCGATGTCGTCCAGGCCGCGAGCGGTGTGTTCCTGGGCGGCGCGGTAGTCGGCGCGGGTCTGGCGGAGTTCGCCGAGGGTGGTCGAGTACCGCCGTGACTTGGTGGAGAAGTGGCCGCGGAAGCCGAGCATGTGGGCCCAGGCCGTCAGCCTGCGGTCGGGGTAGAGCGGGTCGAGGTCGAAGCAGGCTTCGACGAGGCGTCGGGTGTGGTCGGGGACGCCGAGGAGGAGCAGGGCTTCCCGGTTGCCGATGCGGCGGTCGAGGCTGCCGGTCGTCTCCGCCGCCTTGGTGGCGTACTTGGCGATGTAGGAGGCGACGGCCTGTTCCGTGACGTCGGAGCCGTCCCCGAACGCCTTTACGGGACGGATGTCGAGCTGGGTTCCCCAGCGGAGAGAGCGGGCGGGGTGCTTGCCTACGGCGGGGACGGTGACTGTGGTGTACGGGTGCGTGGCGGCGGTGCGGATCGCGTCGGTGAGGAGTCCGGTGGTGGCCCACGAGGGCGGCGGCGAGTCGGGTCCGTTCGGGCCGTCGACGCGGATCACGGCGTGGAAATGGACGGCGCCCCGCTTCTGGAACTCGGCGACCTTCCCGTAGGAGATCCGGACGACCGCCTTCAGGTCCTTCTGCGAGAGGCCGGCCGCAGCGGCGATCTCCCGGCGGAGGCGGGTCGTGAATCGCTGCCAGAGCTGCCCGGCGTGGTTGTTGAAGAGGACGGCGGCGGCGTAGTCGTACGACTCGGGGTCGAGCGGCGTGCCAAGGGCGGTGTCGTCCTCGGGGTGGTGGGTGCCGCAGCGGCAGGGGCGGGCGCCGGGGCGGTTGTGGACCGGTCCGAAGGACGGGGCGGTGAGGGTGAGGAAGACCCGGGGGTGTTCGCGGACGGCGGCGGGGATGTCCCGGGCGTTATCTCCGGCGAGGCCGGCGCGGATGAGGTGGAAGGTGCGCCCGCGTACGTTCACGCGCAGGCGGGGCAGCGGGAGGCCCGGCGGTTGCCGCAGGCGATGCGGAGGCGGCCGCCCGGTTCCGTGTCGGTGGAGTATCGGTGCAGGGTCTCGCCGGTGGCCTTGTCTCGGGTGAGGGTCCAGCCGGTGAGGTGGATGGGGTGGGAGCAGCCGCCGGTGCGGTGGATCTGTTCCTTCCAGCGGTCGAAGCCGGGGGACCCGGCCACCCGGAGCATGTCGCTCAGGGTGGCGGTGTCCCATCCGGCCGACGAGGTGGCCGCGTCGGTCATCATGGGGTGGTCCTTCTGGTTCTGCGAACTGGGCAGGGACGGGGCTCCCGGGCGGCGGAGACTTGGCGGTTGAGCCGCCCGGGAGCCCGACTAGCGGTGTCGACGCGGGCCGTTGAGGAGCGAGCGCAGGACGACGGCGCACACGGCGACCGAGGCGGCGCTGACGGCGACGGCGAGGAGCATGGAGACCAGGACCGCGCCGACGACGAGGGCCACTCCGGCGCTGCCGGCGACGACCACGGCCAGCCCGGCCGGGGTGAGGCGCACGGCGGAGGAACGCGCCGGGACCGGAGTGGGGGCCGGGGCGTGGTGGTGGCCGCAGACCGGCGCGTGAACGGTGTGGTGGGGCTCGATGTCCCCGGTCGGGGTCGGCTGGACGAGCGGGGTGACGATGCCGGTCGGGAGCGGGTTGACCGGGATGCGCGGCTGGAACATGGCGGTTCTCCCTACTTGTTGATCGTGTGGTCGATGAGCGGGGCCAAGACACTGTCGGCGAGGAGGTAGCCGCCGAGGAGGATCACAGCGACGAGCCACCAGGGCGGGCGGATGAGCTTGACGCCGAGGCCGCCGACGACGACCAGGGCAAGCCAGAGCGGGACGTCCATGACGTGGTTCCCTTCGACGTCAGCGGGGCTGGCAGCGGTGGGTGCGGGCGGCGAGCTGGGCGGCCGAGGGGCTGGAGTACTCGGAGGACCAGCCGCAGCCGTCGGCCGTGCACACGGCGGCGTGTTTGGTGCGGCCGCGGCGGTCGCGGCGGGTGCCGGTCTGCACCGGGCCGATCCGCATCACGGAGTGGAAGTGGTCGCGGGCAGCCACTGTTCAGACCTCCCTGGTGAAGTCGTCGGCGTGGTCGAGGAGCCACTGACGGATCTCGGCCGACTCGGATTCGTCGGCGGTCGTGATCACCGGCTCGGCGATGGCGACGGCGTCCACCAGCCGGTTGTTCCGGGTCAGTTCGGCGGCGCGCTCCAGGGCGAGCCGGGTCGAATCGCGCATGGTCGACCTCCTTCTCAGGCGAGTTGGGCGGCGATGGCGTCGGCCAGTTCGGGCGGCAGGCCAAGGCGGGTTCGGAGGGTGTCGGTGTCGATTCGGGCGCCGGTGCGGGTGTGGTGGTCGTCGGCGACCTTCCGCGCGTGGGCGACGAGCGCGGCCGGCACGGGCGCCATCGGCGCGGCTTCAGAGGTGGGTTCGATGGCAAGCGGTGTGGGTTGTCGGGACGGGCTCAGCGGCCGACTTCGCCGGTTCGTCAGGCTCAGCACCAGCCGAGGGGGTGGGCGTCGACCCCTCCGGCACCGGCATGGGCGCAGCGCTGGGGGAATGGACGAGGAGAGTGCCGCCGAGGAACGCCAGGGCGGGCCAGCCGGCGACGAGGATGCGCAGCCAGGCGGGTACGTGCCCGAGGTCGAGGAGTCCGGCGGTGGCGACGTTCGCACCGAGGGACGCGACCAGGGCGACCGTGAACCACGTCCAGGCCGAGTGAGACGGCTCGCCCGCCGTCCGCGAGGACCGCAGCCGACGCCAGGCGGCGACGAGCAGGAGGTCCACGGAGACGGGGTAGGCCCACGCTTTCCAGCCGGACTGTCCGGCAGCCGCAGCCAGGTCGTGGAGGTGGGCGAAGGACAGGGCGCCGGCGATCACGGCTTGTACGAGGACGGTGTCCGGCCGGCTGATGGGACGCATCGCAGGTCCTCCCTTCTGGTTTCGGGCATGGGTGGGGTAGGGACCTGGCGTGAAGCGGTCACGCCGCCGTGGAGCGAGGGGATTCAGGCGGTCACGGGAGCCGTGACGGTCGAGGGCTCCGCGGCATTGCGCAGAGGCGGCAGGACGGGCCGAAAGGCGTCCAGCGCGGGGATCTCCGGCGTGCGGTGGGCGTGGGAGTTCGCGATGTTCACGGCTCGCCGGAGTGTGAGGTGGGGCGTGCGGATGCGGACCCACCCGCCGGACGAGTCACCGGCCACGGCGGTGCCGGGGCGGTCGGTGCGGATCTGGACGGTGGCGAGGACGGCGTCCGGGGCGATGTCGCCGAAGGCCATGTTGGCGGAGGTCTCGTCATTGACGCGGTGTGCGGTCCGGCCGCTGAGCTGGGCGCGAAGCATGGTGATGCCCTTGCCGAGCTCGGAGCCGAAGCGCTGCCCGCAGACCTCCAGGTAGATACCGGCGGCACGGCCGAGCTGAGCGAGCCGGATGAGGGAGGTGACGATCCGGTCGCGCCGCTTCTCCTCCTCCTTCGTGGTGTAGAAGGCGAGTTCGGCGACCTCGTCGACCAGGAGCACGATGGGGGTGGGGCGGAGGTGCTGGGGGAGATCCCAGATATCGGAAGTGATCTCCGCATCCGGCAGATCAGCGCTCAACCTCTGCTCGCGACGGATGAGTTGATAGACCTCCTCCATGTGCTCGACCAGGATGTCGAGTAGATCGGCGGCGGCATCAGGATTGTCGGCGAGGGCCGTGAACCGGCGGGCAAGCGGGGCGAGTTCGACTCCTTGCTTGCAGTCGGTTCCGACCAGGGCAACGTCAAGCGCGGCGAGAGCGGCGACGAGGTTGCGCTGATAGACGGACTTCCCGGACTGGGTGGCACCGACGTTCAGAGCGTGCGGGGTTTGACGGTAGTCGCGGTAGTAGACCTCCCCGTCCTCCCGCATGGCCACCGGGACCCGCATCACCCCAGCACGGGTGACCGCAGGCATCTGAACCCGCTTGAGGACGTCGTAGCCGGTCATCCGCAGTTCGACGACACCCGAGCGGATCTCCCGGCCGGTGACGTTCTGCATGACGAACGAGTGCCGGAGCCGGTCCGAGGCGGCGGAGAAGTCGAACGCGTCTTGGCCGGGACGCAGCTTCACCCGCAGGACCAGTCCGGTACGCGTTGCCCGGAGCCGCAGGATTCGAGGCGCCCGGGAATCGGGGATGGGCCGGCCGGTCACCCGGGCGAGCGCCAGACGCCAGCGAGGGGGCGGGACCGTCAGTCCGCACGCGTCCATGACCGAGGCGTAGCGGACGAGGACCCGCACCACGGCGAAGACGACGCCGAAGCTCATCCAGTACCAGGCCGGGTGCTGCCACCGAAGCAACAGCGCGGCCACGGCGACCAGAGCGAAGGTGGCCGTTAACGCGGTCATGGGTCAGCCCACCCGTGCGGCGGAGAGCGAGGTGACCGCGACGGCCCGGAAGCTGATGCCGTGGCGCTTCTGGCCGTTGAACTCGTTCTCCCACGGCCGGGCGACGACGCCGGTCAGCGCGACCGGGGTGCCCATCGTGAGTTCCTCGGAGATGCCGGGCTTCGGCACGGTGAGGTTCAGGATCTCGGCGTTGCCGTCCATGACGAACATGACGTCGATCGTCATCAGAGGGGCGCCGGTGTCGCGGTCGGTGGCGATCTCGCCAGTCTGGCGGTTCGCGATCTTGGGGGTCGGGGGCTGGGCCACCATCACCATCGCGGCGGAGGTGTCGACGGGAATCTGACGCTAGTGGATCACTCCTCTATATGGGCTGGACTCCTTCGCTCATGTATATGAGTGCCATGAAGAAGAGTGCCCAACTCCTATACATGAGTCGCCCTGCCACGGAGAGAATCCGCAGCGGGCTGGGGAGAGTTGAGCGTGTGTCAGTCGGTCGCGGGGATCCGGTACTGGAAGACGAACTGATCAGCGGCCATGAGGGTGTCGCAAACCTCCACGACCCGTCCCTTCTTCGTCACGGCGTTCCGCAGCAGGTGCACCACGGGCGCGCCGGGGCTCAGGGCCAGTTCCGACGACTCCGCCTTCGTGGCCGGTCGTGCCTGGAGCGTCTCCACGAACTCGGTGAAGGTGTGGCCGTGGTCTTCGAGCCGGGCGTAGATGCCGCCGGGGCCCGGGTTCTCGGAGAACAGCTCGGGGATGTCCTTCACCACGTCCCACGGCAGATACGAGGAGGCGGTCTCGACGGGCGCCCCGTTCCGGAAGTGCAGCCGGCGCCGTGCCAGCACCTGTGTCCCCGCGTCGACGCCGAGCCGTGTGGCGATGTCGGCCGGCGCCTCCATGGGCCCGATGTAGAGGACGCTCACCTTGGCCGCGACGCCGGCCTGCTCGGATTCGGCAAGGTAGGCCGCCTTGCCACCGCGGCGATGCGAGGCGTGGAAGCGGTCGGAGGAGCGGAGCCGTACGGGAGGTCGGTCCTTCACGATGGACCCCTTGCCGTGGCGGGTCTCGACGAGACCACTGGCACGCACTTCGACCATGGCCTTACGGATCGTCCCGCCCGCGACGCCGTACCGCTCGACGAGCTCGGACTCGCTGGGCACCATGTCGCCGGGCCTCAGCACCCCCGACCGGATCTGCTGGACGATGTCGTCCGCGATCTGCACGTACCGAGGTACGGCCTTGCCGGCGCCTGCTGGAGTTCCCACGGTCTTACTCACTCTCCTATGCTCCTGTACATGAGTAACGGGAGTTCGGGAACCACGTCAACGCCACTCCCCTCGGTCTCCGTGGCCGGGGCGGTAGTACGCGAAGACGGGCGTCTCCTGGCGATCCGCCGAGCGGACAACGGTACGTGGGAGCTCCCGGGCGGCGTACTCGAACTCACCGAGGCACCCGAAGCCGGCGTTGCCCGCGAGGTCCTGGAGGAGACCGGGATCCACGTCGAGGTGGACGAGCTGACCGGGGTCTACAAGAACACGACGCGCGGCATCGTCGCCCTGGTCTTCCGCTGCAAGCCGTCCGGCGGCACCGAGCGAACCTCGGACGAGTCCACCGCGGTCGACTGGCTCACCCCGGCCGAGGTCGAGGAACGGATGGCGGAGGTCTACGCGGTCCGCCTCCTGGACGCCCTGGACGGAAACGGCCCACACGTCCGCAGCCACGACGGCCGCCAGCTGATCACGCAGCGGTGAACACGCAGCCGGCAGGGCGGATGACCCGCGAGGAAGCCAATGCCCTTGTCCTGCGCCTCATGAACGCAGAGGACTCCGAAGAGGAGTCATCCAAGATCCTTGCCGCCCTTGAACGGGGCCTGGCCTGCCCCCACATCAGTGACTACATCTTCTGGAGCTTCGATCCAGATCTGACGCCCGAGAAGGTCGTCGACAGGGCCATGGCCTACAAGCCGATCGCCCTCTGAGGCCGGCGCGGTAAGAGTTTTTCTACTTCATCAAGGCACCCGCCGCGCCCAGCGCGGCGCGCGCGGCCCGTCGCCCGGGCCTGCGCTCCTGTCTCCGCCCCGCTCCAGCCCGCCCGCCGGCCGCACGCCTGACAGCTCGGGTTGTTGGGCGGATAGAACCGCGGTGTGGCCGGGGTGAGTGCGCGGCGTGCCGGCCAGGACGATGCCTCCGGCGGGGGCGCTCAAGCTCCGGGATGGAGGGGGCCCGTGGGCGTCCGCCGGCAGCGTCGTGGTGGAGGTGGGAGCTGAGGCGCGCTGTGGGTGGTGCAACCGGCCCAGGCATAGACGCTCGGGCCATAAGTCACACGGGACACATAAAAGTGACTTGATTCCGTTTCCTGGAACTCAACTTTGTGGGATGATCTGATGATCAACTGGGGAGGTGCCTAGTGGCAAAATACACACTCGCAAGTTACGCCGTTCGAATCCGCAAGAGCCGGAACAACGACTATCTGCCACTGGATAATTTTGATGGGGCTGGGGGGGATCTCCTTAAGGAGTTCTATGGCTTCCTTCTGCACATCCAGGAGAGGCCCTACGAGAATCAACTCAAGGAGCGCTCTCTCGAGTGCCAGGAGATTGTTCAAGACAAGAGAGCGGTGCGCTTTAAGCTTGGCTCGGGCTATTATGGCGCTCAGTCGCGCATTCGAGACAGGTCTACAGGGCAGGTCGTATTCCAGAAGGAGGAGGATCATGTCGACCTGACCGATCTCCGGAACTATCTCATTGCGCCGGTAAATTCCAGCGCTGGACTCCTGTTTACCGAGAGGTTCCAGGGGAACGGTGTGATCGCATCCCTTACTGAGGCATTCAAGAAGGCGTTTGCGGCCAAGCACTCTGGCTACACGCTGGAAGTCAATAACATGACTTCCGAGTCGGCCTTCGGTTCCTACCTTGCGGACGGTCAGCTTAAGAAGATCCGGCTTGTAAGGCAGGCGATTCCGGACGATGTGGCGGATGCCCTCGGAATGGGGGAAGCGGAGCGAAACCTTGGTTCCATGGAAGTCGTATTGCGCCCCCCGCGCCTAGTTCCTTTCGGCAAGAAGAAGATCCAGTCGGTAATCAGCGGTGAGACTGACGTTTCGAGCATGCTCGAATGGCGTGGCGTGGAGTACCGAGAGATGAAGATCGAAGTCAAGATCGCCAACTCCACCAGGACGTTGTCAGTGTCATCTGGTACAACTCCTGCCATGCTCTACGACTTGGACTCCGAACTCCAGAAGGATGGCCTTCCCGACATCAGTGATGAATGGGTGTACGTTAAGGCCAAGGAACTTGCGGAGGACCTCGCTCAGAATATGGGCATGAGTGTCGAGCTTATGCGTCGAGAGTTCGCGTGGCCGGAACTCTGGGACTTTTACCGACTGGAGGTTCCCGTTGATCCGAATGATTGACCTCATTCCGATCGTTAAGGACCATTTCAATACGCTCCGCAGTCACTCCACAAATAAGATTCTCTGGGGGGAAGTGGTGTTCTTCTATGGGGCGCCACTCATCCTGGGGGGAGCCGGATTTGCCCTAAGTTGGAAGATAGGGGGGGTGGGGAATATTCTCGCTGCCTTCGCTATTCTCGCGGGCCTGCTCTTTAACCTCCTTGTGCTGCTCTTTGATGTTGCAGCGAAGGCGGTGCAGGTCGGCGGGGCCGGTAGTCAGAATGTTCGCCTAAAGCTGGCGAAGCAACTGCAAGCCAACGTTACCTATGCCCTCCTGACTGCGCTAGTAGCAGCCGGGATTCTCGGAGTTGCCTCCGGGATGGGCATGGAGAAAGTCAATCGTTGGCTGAGTGGAATTCTCCTGATCCTGCTCGCGCATTTTACGCTCACGCTTTTGATGATAATTCGCAGAATTCGTTCTGCGTTTCTGAACTCTCTGGTTTAATGCTGCCCTATCTCTAGGGTTGCAGTAGAGAGTCCCGTCGCGGTCGATTAGGAATAGCGGCGGGAGTGCGAGCGGCGAGCGCGCGGGGCCGGAAGTCGTCGGGGGCGGGCCGTGGTGGTTGACGGGGGTCGCGGCCGGGGGGTGAGGGTGAGGGATGGCTGAACATCCGATGCCCGAGCCCGTTCCCCAGTCCCAGTCCCAGTCTGAGTCCGAGTCTGAGCCCGTATCCGTTCCCACGCCCGTGCCCGTGCCCGCGTCCCCGGTCGTCCAGCGGCTGGCGCGGTACGCGAAGGAAGAGCAGGACGAGATCCTTGGCGGCGGCGACGATCCCTTCGGGGTCGCGTACGCCGGTCTGACGTGGCGGCCCAAGGAGGAGCATTTCGGGGTCAGGGCCGGTGGGCGGCTCGTGGCGCATGCCGGGCTGGTGCGGTTGCCGTTGTCGGTCGGCGGCGTGGATACCGAGGCCGTCGGCGTCGGTGGGGTGGCCGTTGCGCCCGGGATGCGGGGGCAGGGGCTCGCGCGGTTGGTCGTCGGGGCCGCGCTGGATCACGCGCGCACGTTGGGGCCGCCGTACGGGTTGCTCTTCTGCCGGCCCGCGCTGGTGCCGCTGTACGAGCGGCTCGGCTGGCGGGAGGTCGGCGAGGAGGTCCGGGTCGAGCAGCCGGAGGGGACCGCGGTGATGCCGCTGCGGACCCTGTGGACGCCGCTCGGCGAGGGAGTGGCATGGCCGGGCGGTGCCGTACGGCTGCGCTCGAATCCCATGTAGGTGCAGGCGTATGCAGTCCCATGCAGCCGATGCCCCCGGCCGGTTCGGACGGGGGCATCGGTGCGGCGGGGCCGGCGGATCGGAGAGGTGGGGAGGGTCAGCAGCCGTCGAGGTAGGCGGTGTGGATCCAGACGCCCGTGTTGCCGCCCCAGAGGTCGCCCATCACCCAGTTGCCCTCGACGCCGCGGAAGTTGAGCTTCTGGCCGCGGTTCACCGTGCCGAGGACGGGATAGTTGGTGCCCGGGCCGCCGCGGAAGTTCACCCCGTTGTCGTTGACGGTGCACACGGTGGCGGCCTGGCGCGGGTGGGACGCGTGGGCGGCCGGAGCGGCGGTCTGGGGGGTGGCGGCGGTGGCCATGCCGGTGGACACGGCGGCCCAGCCGATGAGTGCTGCGGCGACGGCGGTGGAAGCGCGCTTGATCACGATGATCCCTTCGTTCGTACCGGAGTCTCGCGCCCTCAGTCTGCATCGCTCTCTGTGGCCTGAACAGGAAATTCACTACTGTGAGTGACTGTCGAGGGGTGAGGGAATGGCCCTCGGAGTGTCGGGGTAGCGGGCGCCGCGCGATAGCGTCATGCGTCGTGGATGTCTGGTACGTCGCCTATGGGTCGAACATGCGGGCCGAGCGGCTCGGTCGGTATCTCGCGGCGTGCCGGGCCACGGCCGCGCCCCGGGAATCGCGGGCGGTCGTGACCGCGGGGACGGTGTACTTCGCGACCGAGTCCCGGGTGTGGGGCGGCGGCCGGGCGTTCTGCGATCCCGGTGCGCCCGGGGCCGTTTGGGGGCGGGCGTATCTGCTGTCCTCGGGGCAGTTCTCCGACATCGCCGCGCAGGAGATGTACCGGGCGGCGGGCGCGGACCTGGACCTCGGCGACGTACTGGCGCGCGGGCGGGCGGAGTTCGGGCCCGGACGGTACGAGACCCTCGTCCGCGTCGGCGAGCTGGAGGGGGTGCCGCTGCTGACGTTCACCGCGCCCTGGGCCCTCGGCGAGGCCGAACTGCGCCCGCCCGTCGCGGCGTACCTGCGCCAGCTCGCCGCCGGCCTGCGCGAGGCCGGGGCCTGGAGCGACACGGAGATCGCCCGCTATCTCGCCACCCGCCCCGGCGCGGCGGGGCGTTGGGGGGAGGGGGAGCTTCTCGGGTTGATTGCCGGGGATTTCCCGAAAACCTACTGATCCATCCTGAAAGACCGTTAACATCCTGAATACGGTGAACCCACACCTTCGGGTGAACCGAACTGATATCCATGTCAGTTGAATATGCCTTCGGCCTAGCTTGTGCGTGGAGGTGATGACCGGTGAAGGCCACCGATGCCATCGATGTCGACGACTTCGTGTACGCCGCCACGGGATCGCGGCTCAGGAGGCTGACGCTCCCGGACGGGACGCACTGGTTCCCCGCCGTGGACGCGGCCCGGCAGCTCGGGTACGCCAGCGCGCGGCAGGCGCTCCGGGCGCATGTCGACCCGGCCATGCACACCACGGTCGGGGAGCTGCCCTGCGATCCCGACACGGACGCCCAGGACGCCCACCCCAAGGGGCTCAAGGACTCGACCCGCGTCGTGTGTCTCGAAGGGCTCGTCCAGCTCGTCACCGCCTCCGGCCGCGTCGAGGCGAGGCCCTTCAAATCCTGGGTCGCCGAGGTCGTGACGGGCGTCCAGCGGGACGGTTCCCACGGTCTGGAGCTCTCGCCCCTGCGCGCCGCCGGGTTCGTGCTGCCGCAGCGGCTGCTCGACGTCCTCGTGCGGCTGGAGGAGGGCACCATCGAACTCGACGCGGAACAGAGCGCGCTGCTGGAGGAGGCCGGCCGGGATCTGCACCGGATCGCCGAGCGGATCTCCGAGTCCCTGGGGCGGTTCGCCTTCCCGCAGATCCCGGCCCAGCGCTCGCTCGGCGCCTCCTCCCCGGTCTCTCCGGTCTCCCCGGCGGCTCCCGCCGCGCCCGCCGCCGCTCCCCCTTCCGCGGACGGCCGTACGGACCGGACGGGCCGATCCGCCGGGTCCGGTTCCGGCTCCGGCTCCGGTACGGCCGGCGCCTCCGCCGACAACGAGGTCACCGGCAACGGTTCAGGCGGCGGCTCCCGCTCCTCCGCCCTCACCCCGCAGGAGCTGCTCGCCTCCTGGTCCGCGCGGGACGTCGTCGTCGGCGAGGACATCCACGCCGTCGCCTCCTGCCTCGCCCCCGCTCTCGTCCGCGGCGGGGTCCGCTACCGCCTGGAGGAGGTCGCCCGCCGCACCGGGCTCACCTCCGAACGGGTCCGCGACTGCGTCCGCATACTCGTGGAGCGCGGCTGCATGCGGCACGCGGGCGGCACCGGAGCCGACGGCGGACTGCTCTACGTCCTGCCCTGACGGCCCCGAGCGCCGAGCCCCGCGCCCACCCTCATGCCCCCCTACGCCCCCGCGCCCGGCTCCCCGGCTCCCGCGGTGCCCGCTGTCAGTGGGCCGTACGAGACTGGACCCATGGTGGTGTGGCGGAGTGCCGGCGTGTCCTGGCGGGACGGACGGCCCGCGCTGCGGTGGGAGGGCCGCGACGGCCGGGCCAGCGTGCTCGCGTACGGGCAGGACCTGGCCTTCCGGGCCCTCGGCGAGCGGCACTGCTCCGGCGCCCGCGGCAACCCCTGCCCCCTCGCCGCCACCGTGCCCGGCCCCGCCACCGGCGGACGCTGCCCCTCCTGCGCACGTCTCGACCGGGCGCACTCCGTGGCCGCCGACACGTTCGCCGACGACCCCCGCCCGTACCGCGTCTATCTCGCCTGGTTCGGCCCCGGGATGGTCAAGGTCGGCATCACCGGCGAGGCGCGCGGCGCCACCCGCCTGCTCGAACAGGGTGCGATCGCGTTCTCCTGGCTGGGGCGCGGACCGCTGATGGCCGCCCGGCGTACGGAGGAGGTGCTGCGGCACGCGCTCGGCGTGCCCGACCGCATCCCGTACGCCCGTAAGCGCGCCGCCCGGTACGCCCTGCCCCCGGCCCCCGAGCGGGCGCGCGAGGTCGAGGAACTGTACGCACGGGCACACGGCGTCCCGGCCTGGAGCGAGACGCTGGAGGCGCTGCCCTGCGAAGTCCACGACCACGCCGAGGCGTTCGCCCTGGCCGCGCTCGGCCCGACGGCCCCAACGGCACCGACGGCACCCGGACCGCACACCCCGCCCCGTACCCACGACCCCTACGGGCTCGTCGTCACCGAACTCGTCGACGGCGGGGTCGTCTCCGGGCGGCTGCGCGCCGCCGCCGGCCCCGATCTGCATCTGAGCGATCGCGACGGGCGCGCCCTGGTCCTCGACACCCGGCTCCTCACCGGCTGGGAACTCGCCGCCGCGCCCGCCGGGCACCCGGTGACCGTCCCGCTGACCGCGCCGCCCCCGCCCGCCGAGGGCAACGGGGTCCGGGGCAGCCAAGGGACCCCGCAGGAACCGCTGTTCTGACACCGCCCGCGACCGAAGCCCGAAGCCCGAAGCCCGGAGCCCGGAGCCCGGAGCCCGGAGCCGTACAGTCGCCTCACCTGCCAGGAGAGGAGCGACGCCCATGAGCGCGACCGAGGACCGGTCCGAGGCCGACGACGTCAGGGACTTCGCGCGGCGGATCGGGATACCCGGACTCGTCGACGTCCACACCCACTTCATGCCCCGCAACGTCCTCGACAAGGTGTGGGCGTACTTCGACTCCGTCGGCCCCCTCACCGGCCGCCCGTGGCCCATCGCGTACCGCACCGAGGAGGACCGGCGGGTGGCGACCCTCCGGGAGTTCGGGGTCCTTGCCTTCACCTCGATGCTCTATCCGCACAAGCCCGCCATGGCCGCCTGGCTCAACGAATGGTCCGCCGGTTTCGCCGCCCGTACCCCCGACTGCCTGCACACCGCGACGTTCTTCCCCGAGCCCGGCGCGCCCGGTTACGTCCGGCAGGCGCTCGACGGCGGGGCGCGGGTCTTCAAGGCGCATCTCCAGGTCGGTGCGTACGACCCGAACGACCCGCTGCTCGACGGCGTCTGGCGGCTCCTGGAGGACACCGCGACCCCGGTGGTCGCCCACTGCGGATCCGGACCCGTCCCCGGCCCGCACACCGGCCCGGGCCCCGTCGGCGCGCTCCTCGCCCGCCACCCCCGGCTGCGGCTGATCGTCGCGCACATGGGGATGCCGGACTACGGCGACTTCCTGGACCTCGCCGAACGGTACGAGGGCGTCCACCTGGACACCACCATGGCCTTCACCGATTTCGTCGAGGAGGCCGCGCCCTTCCCGGCCGCCGATCTGAAGCGGCTCGCGGAACTGCGCGACCGGATCCTGCTCGGCACCGACTTCCCCAACATCCCCTATCCGTACGTCCATCAGCTGCGCGCCCTCGAACGGCTCGGGCTCGGTGACGACTGGCTCCGTGCCGTCTGCCACGGCAACGCGGCACGTCTGTTCGCCCTCGGGTAGCGACGGCTTTGCCTGCCCTTTTCCGTTCTCAGGAGATTCACAGGAAAGCGAAAGGGTCGTCTCACGCGCATCGGAGAGCGTGTCCCGTATGACTGCGACCACGTTCCGCTCGCGTACCGAAGCACCCCGGTCCGACAGCAGCAGTACGGTCCGCGTCCTCGTCGTCGACGACGAGGAGGCGCTCGGCGAACTCCTCTCGATGGCCCTGCGCTACGAGGGATGGCAGGTGCGGCGCGAGGGCGACGGCGCCGGGGCGCTGGAGGCCGTACGGGCCTTCCGGCCCGATGTCGTCGTGCTCGGTCTGTCCCTGCCCGACATGGACGGCCTGTCGGTCCTCGCCCGGCTGCGGCGCGAACTGCCCGAGGTGCCGGTGCTGTTCCTGGCGGGGAAGGCGGACCGGGCGGCGAAGTCCGGCAAGGACGCCACCAGGGAAACCACCAGGGACGCCGCCAAGGACGCCTCCGAGGGCGTGATCAAGGGCGTGATCAAGGGCGTCGCCGAGGACCGGGTCGCCGGGCTCACCGCCGGCGGGGACGACTACGTCACCAAGCCGTTCGGCATGGAGGAGGTGGTGGCCCGGCTGCGCGCGCTGATCCGCCGGTCCGGGGCCGCGCGGGCGCGCGGCGGCCGGCCGCTGCTCACCGTCGGCGACCTCACCCTGGACGAGGACAGCCATGAGGTGACGCGGGGCGGCGAGTCCGTCCATCTCACCGCCACCGAGTTCGAGTTGCTGCGCTATCTGATGCGCAACCCGCGCCGGGTGCTCAGCAAGGCGCAGATCCTGGACCGGGTGTGGTCGTACGACTTCGGCGGCAAGGCCAACGTCGTCGAGCTCTACATCTCGTACCTGCGGCGGAAGCTCGACGCGGGACGCGCCCCGATGATCCACACCCGGCGTGGGGCCGGTTATCTGATCAAGCCGGCGGAGTGACCGCGCCAAGGCGCCTTTCCCGGGCGTGACTTCGCTCGCGGCCCGTTCCGGCCCCGGCCCCCGCTTCGGCCCGGGGGCGGCCGGGGGCGACCCGTCCGGGCTTGCGCCGACAGGTCTTCCATAAATCCCTATACAGCGTACGAGGACTCCTCTACGGTGTACGAGAACTCGCCTCGTACACCGTATAAGGAGTTGCCATGACGGCGTCGACCGCCACGAGCGGACGCGTAGCGACAGGCGGCCATCCCCAGCGCTGGCTGATCCTCGGCGTCATCTGCCTCGCCCAGCTCACCGTCCTCCTCGACAACACCGTCCTCAGCGTCGCCATCCCCTCCCTCACCACCGAACTCCACGCGTCCACCAGCGACATCCAGTGGATGATCAACGCGTACTCGCTCGTCCAGTCCGGCCTGCTCCTCACCGCCGGCAACGCCGCCGACCGCTACGGCCGCAAGAAGCTCCTCGCCCTCGGCCTCGCGCTCTTCGGCATCGGCTCGCTCACCGCCGGCCTGGCCGGCTCCACCGGCCAACTGATCGCCGCCCGCGCCGGCATGGGCATCGGCGGCGCGCTCCTGATGACCACGACCCTCGCCGTCGTCATGCAGATCTTCGACGACTCCCAGCGGGTCAAGGCCATCGCCATCTGGGCCACCATCGGCTCCCTCGGCTTCGCCGCGGGCCCGCTGATCGGCGGCGTGATCCTCGACCACTACTGGTGGGGGATGATCTTCCTGATCAACATCCCGGTCGCCGTGATCGGCCTCGCCGCCGTCCTCAAGCTGGTGCCGGAGTCCAAGAACCCCAAGGGCGAACGCCCCGACCTGCTCGGCGCGCTGCTCTCCACCATCGGCATGACCGCGCTCGTCTACGCGATCATCACCGGCCCCGAGCACGGCTGGACCTCCGCCCAGGTGCTGATCCCGGCCGCGATCGGCATCGCCGTCCTCGGCGCCTTCGCCGCGTGGGAACTGCACATCCCGTACCCGATGCTCGACATGCACTTCTTCCGCAACCAGAAGTTCGTCGGAGCCGTCGCCGGCGCGATCCTGGTCATGCTCGGCATGGGCGGCTCGCTCTTCCTGCTCACCCAGCACCTGCAGTTCGTCCTCGGGTACGAGCCGCTGGAGGCGGGCCTGCGGATGACGCCGCTCGCGCTGACGATCGTCGTCCTCAACCTCTCCGGAGTCGGTCCGAAGCTCGTCATGAAGATCGGCACGGCACCGGCCGTGGCGGGCGGGCTCACCCTGGTCGCCGCCGGTCTGACCTCGATTGCCCTGCTCGGCGGCGGTACGGACGGCGCGTACAGCGGCATGCTGCTCGGCCTGGTCCTGATGGGCGCGGGCATCGCGCTCACCAGCCCGGCCATGGCCAACGCCATCATGAGTTCGATCCCGCCGGAGAAGGCCGGTGTGGGCGCGGGCATCAACGGCACCCTCTCCGAGTTCGGCAACGGCCTCGGCGTCGCCATCCTCGGCGCCGTCCTCAACGCCCGCTTCGCCGCCCTCGTCACCGTCACCGCCACCTCGCTCCCGGCGGCCTTGGCGGCGGCGTCCGGCACCGCCGAACGGCAGAAGATCGCGGACGCCTTCGCCACCGGCCTCCAGACCAGCCAGCTGGTCGGCGCGGTCGCGGTCTTCGTCGGCGGTCTGCTGGCGGCGGCCCTGCTGAGCCGGGCCGAGCGCGCGGAACGGCGGGCAGCGGCGGCGAACGGCGCCGCGAACGGGGCGGCGAGCGGGTCGGCGGGCGGGTCGGCGAACGGAAGCGAGCCCGCCGGGGGATCGGAGGACCCGGTGTCCGCTGCATAGCATGGGCGTGAGCGACGGACAGACGGAGGAACGCGATGGTCAGGGCAGCGGACAGGGCCAAGAACCCGACGCGTTCCAGTGTCTGGCTGGAACAGGACAAGGAAAGCCGGGCCGCCCGCGGCGTGAGCGGCGGAAGCGGCCCGGCCGGGCTCGACCGTGAGCGGATCGTCGCCGCCTCGATCCGGATGCTGGACGAGGACGGCCTGGCCAAGCTCTCGATGCGCCGGCTCGCGACCGAGCTGAACGTCACCGCGATGTCCCTGTACTGGTACGTGGACACCAAGGACGACATCATCGAGTACGTCATCGACTCCTGCTACGAGGAGATCGACCTGGCCGAGATCGCGGCGGCCGACGGATGGCGCGAGCGGATCCGGGTGCTCGCCCTGGCGTACCGGCGGATGCTGGTACGCCACCCGTGGATGTCGGCGTGCATGGGCCAGTACCTCAACGTCGGCCCGAACGCGATCGCCGTCGGCAACGAGATGCAGCGGGCGATCCGCGACACCGGTCTGCCGCTCTCGCGCGTGCCGAGCGCGATGTCCGCCGTCTTCCAGTTCGTCTACGGCTACGGGACGATCGAGGGCCAGTTCGGCCGGGTCGCGGAGCAGGCCGGGATGTCGCAGGACGACTTCTACACGGACACGATCAAGGCGTTCCGCGAGGAAGACCAGTTCAAGGAAGCCATCGAGGACATGTCCTGCCTGCTCGACGAGCGGCTGTCGCACGGCACCGTCGAGCAGATCTGGGACCGGGACTTCCTGTACGCCCTGGACGTGCTGATCGCGGGCATCGAGGTCATGGTCGAACGCGGGCGCGGGGAAGCGGCGGCGGAGTCGGCGCAGAGGGCGTAACCGGCCAGGGGACGGCGGGGCGGTGCGGCGGTGGCGCGGCGGGGCGGCGGCGCGGCCGTACGGTCCGGGCCCGGCCCCCCGCCGTACACATGAGGAAATGACGAAGCGGCGGGCCGTCCCCTGCCCGCCGCTTCGTACGTACCCGGCCGCGCCTCCGCTCGGAGCGCGGCCGGGAGTTTTTCTACTTGCCGGATGCGTCCGCCGGGACGGCGTCGGCCGGGACGGAGTCCTGCGGCTCGTCGGCCTTCTTCACCGTGTTGCTCTTCAGCGCGACCTCCTTGATGAACAGCGTCACCAGGAAGGCGAGGAAGGCGAACGGCGCCGAGTAGAGGAAGACGTCACCGACACCGTGTCCGTACGCGCTCTCCATGACGGTACGGATCGGGGCGGGCAGCTTGTCCATGTCGGGGATGCCACCGCCACCGGCCTGGCCCATGGCCGCCGCGGCCTTCGGGCCGAGCTCGGCGATGCCTTCCTTGACGTACTCGGTGACCCGGTGGGCCATGATCGCGCCGAGCGCCGAGACACCCATCGCACCGCCCAGGGAGCGGAAGAAGGTGACGACGGAGGAGGCGGCGCCGAGGTCGGCGGGCGCGACCTGGTTCTGGGTGCACAGGACCAGGTTCTGCATCATCATGCCGATGCCGAGGCCGAGGATCGCCATGAAGAGGGCGATGTGCCAGTACGGGGTGTCGTACCGCAGGGTGCCGAGCAGACCGAGGCCGCCGGTGGCGAGGGCGCCACCGCTGACCAGCCAGGCCTTCCAGCGGCCGGTCTTGGTGATGACCAGGCCGGAGACGGTCGAGGAGACGAAGAGACCGGCGATCATCGGGATGGTGAGGACACCGGACATCGTCGGCGACTCGTTGCGGGCCAGCTGGAAGTACTGGCTGAAGAAGACCGTGCCGGCGAACATCGCGACACCCACGAAGAGCGAGGCGAGCGAGGCGAGGGTGATCGTCCGGTTGCGGAACAGGCGCAGCGGGATGATCGGCTCGGAGGCACGGGACTCGACGAGCACGAAGACGAGACCGAGCAGGATCGAACCGCCGACCATGGCGCCCGTCTGCCAGGACAGCCAGTCGTACTTGTCACCCGCGAAGGTGACCCAGACGAGGAGCAGGGAGACGGCGGCGCTGATGAAGAAGGCGCCGGCCCAGTCGACCTTGACGTCGCGCTTGACGACGGGGAGCTTCAGCGTCTTCTGGAGGACCAGGAGGGCGATGATCGCGAAGGGTACGCCGACGTAGAAGCACCAGCGCCAGCCGAGCCACTCGGTGTCGGTGATGACGCCGCCGAGCAGCGGGCCGCCGACGGTGGCGACGGCGAAGGTCGCACCGAGGTAGCCGCTGTAACGGCCGCGCTCACGCGGGGAGATCATGGCGGCCAGGATGATCTGGGAGAGGGCGGTCAGACCGCCGACGCCGATGCCCTGGACGACACGGACGGCGATGAGCGTGCCGGTGTTCTGGGAGAGGCCGGCCACGATCGAGCCCGCGACGTAGATGACCAGGGCTATCTGGACCAGCAGCTTCTTGGAGAAGAGGTCGGCCAGCTTGCCCCAGAGCGGGGTGGTCGCGGTCATCGCCAGGAGGGAGGCGGTGACGACCCAGGTGTAGGCGGACTGGCCGCCGCCCAGGTCGGTGATGATCTGCGGAAGCGCGTTGGAGACGATCGTGGACGACAGGATCGCGACGAACATGCCGAGCAGGAGCCCGGACAGTGCCTCCATGATCTGCCGGTGCGTCATCGGGGCGTCGGAACTGTCGCTCCGGCCCTCCTGTGCACCCTTGGAAGGTGCGGTGGTGGCCATGAATGTCCTTTGCGTGAAGTCTGGGTCTGGCTGCGTGAGGCCTGGGCAGGTCAGGCAGGTCAGGCGTGGTGGGGCAGGAAAGTCGGGTGTGATCAGGCTCGGTCGGGTTCGATCTGGCTTGATCGAGTGAGGTCGGGCTTGATCGGGTGGGGGCGGGCAGGGGCGGGCAGGGTCAGGCGTGGTGGGCCCGGCAGTCCCCGAAGGAGTCGCGGAGGCGGGCGAGGAGGGTCGTGAGCAGGACGACGTCCTCGTCGGACCACTCCGCGAGATGGCGGGCGAGGACGTCGTTCAGCCGGCGGTCGAGTTCGGCGAGCATCTCCTCGCCGCCCGGGGTGAGGTGGAGGAGGCGGGAACGCCGGTCGGCCGGATCGGGCAGCCGCTCGACCCAGCCGTTCTCCACGGTGTGGGCGACGTGCCGGCTGCTGACCGACATGTCGACCGACATCAGCTCGGAGATCCTGCTCATGCGCATGTCTCCGTGGTGGTGAAGCAGTGCGAGGACGATCGCGGAACCGCCCGGGCACTCGGCAGGCAGGCTGCGGGCGAGTCCGCGCTTGACGGCCCCGATCGCACTCATCTGCCGGCTGAGCGCCTCGTACCGGTTCAGCTGGTCCATCAGGCACCCCTCCATCTTGTTGCTTAGAGCAACGATATAGATGGATGGTTGCTCCAGGCAAACTAAATCGGTCAAAGAGGGCTAAAGAATCGGCAAAGGTGGGGGTGTCGTACGGGTCACGTGCGCGGGTACGGGGAACGACGGGGCAGGGCTTGGGGGCGTCCGCCCGACTTCGCTAGGGTCCGGGCCATGGCACACAACCCCCAAGCACCGTACGGCCAGGGCGGGCAGCCCCCCGAGGGCTCCTACGACCCCGCCGGCAGCACCCAGATGTTCCGCGCCTTCGTCGACGAGGGTGCCCCGCAGGGGCAGCAGCAGTACTCGGCTGCCGTCACCTCTTCCTCCTCCGGCGGCCCGCGCGTCGGCTTGATCGTCGGCGTCATCGTCGCGATCGCGATCCTGGCGGGCGTGGCCTGGCTGGCGCTGGGCTGACCTGCCCGCCGCACGTCTCTGGTCACTCGCCTTCGACGGCCCCTGTGTGCTTCGGCATGCGGGGGCTGTCGGGGTTTTGGGGGTGGGTGTACGGGGGCGGGGGCGAGGTTGTACGAGGGGACGGGGCGGGGCGCAGGGGGTGGGCGGGGCGTTTCTTAGCGCGAGGTCCGGGTGGGGTGTGGCGTGGTGTCCGCCTTCCTTCCGAGAGTCGCGCCTTCCACCACCGCGTCAAGGGCGCTCCCTTCGGTCGCGTCACTGCGTGATGGGCTGCGCCCACCCTTGACCCGGCGCTTCCAGGCGCGAAAGACACTCTCGGAGGGCGGACCAGGGGGAAAGGTCCACGCGGGGGCGGTGCCGTCCGTCGGCCGCCGTGGGCGGGTGGCGGGTCGGTGGGGTGGGGCTGAGTTCGCGGCCCGGGCCGGTGGGACCGTGTCCGCCGGCCCGGGGTGCGCAGCAGTGCAATGGGGCGGCCCGGGCCGTCTCGGCGGATGACAGCCGTCGTCGGGTTGGGATTCATGCCCCGCTGGTCACCCCCGGCGGAAATAACTCGAAATCCCCGCCCGAAGTGAGACCGGTGTGAACTCGTGTGACTCCAGAGGCGACCCTGGGCGCTCGCGAGCGAGGAAGCAATCCGGCGCTCCACCAGCCAGAATGAGGCTGAAGCGCTAGATCGGGGAGGGTTCGTGCGGAACTACACGCTGACCATTTTTCTCGTCGTGTACGTCCCCTTCATGGCGAGCAGCGCGATCGACCGACTCTCCGGCGATGGTTGGGCGCGGGTATGGGGAGTTGCCGAGGCCGCCCTGGCTGTCGGCATCCTGATCGGTTCGATCGGCGAGATGCGGCAGGGCTGGAAGAAGAAGCGGCAGAGCGCCGCCGACGAGTAGGGCACCTCCGGCAGGCCCGGGCCTCAGCGGACTTCCGACGGACGGTGGTCTCCCTCCGGCAGGCGGCTGGTCCGGAACATGACGCAGGGGCGGAGCGGACCTTCGGGCGAGGTCGTGTCCTCGAAGTCGTCGGCCGGATCGTGGGTCATGCCGAGCCGGCGCATGACCGCCTGGGAGCGGAGGTTGGCGACCTTCGTCATCGCGACCACTTCCGTGAGTCCCAAGGTCTCGAACGCGAAGGTCAGGCAGGCCAGAGCGGCCTCGGTCGCGTAGCCGTTCCCCCATGCGGAGCGCTTCAGCCGCCATCCCACGTCCACGCCCTTGACCGGCAGCCCCTTCACGACGTCCAGGCCGGCGCGACCGAGGAACTCCCCCGTCTCCAGCGATTCGAGGGCCCACCATCCGAAGCCCCGTGCGGCGAAGTCGGCCCGCATCCGGGCCACCGTGGCATCACTCTCTTCCCGCGTCAGCAGGTCGCCCAGGTATCTCCGGATCTCGGGGTCGGCATTCATCGCCGCCCAGGGCTCCAGGTCGGACTCTTGCCAGGGACGCAGGAGAAGGCGAGCGGTTCGAAGCTCTGACATACCGATCAGCCAACCCAATCCCCTTCAGCGTGTCGATCAGTTTGTTCCAGCCATCGGCCGGGGGTGATCAGCGGGGCATGAATCCCAGCCCGCCGACGGTGGTCATCCGCTGAGACGGCCCGGGCCGCCCCATTCCACGACCGCGCACCCCGTACCGGCGGACACCGTCCCGCCCACCCTGGCCACGAACCGAGCCCCACCCCACCGGCCTGCCACCCGCCCACGGCGCCCGGCAACGACCAACGGTGTCGCGTGGACCCTTTCCCCCGGCCCGCCCTCCGAGTGTGAAAAGGCTCCCGCAGCCGGGCGGTCAAGGGTGGGCGTAGCCCATCGCGTCAGCGACGCGACCGAAGGGAGCGCCCTTGAGGGCCCGGCGAAGGGGGCCACACTCGGAAAGAGGGCGGGCCACCACCCGAACCCACCGCACACGCCCACCGATAGGACCCGCTCCTCGGCCACGCCCCCTGCGCTCCGCCGTAAATCCCCGGACATTCGCCCCTAAGACCACTAGCTTTCTTCCTAGAAGTCCTAGGAAGAAGGAGCTCGCGCATGGTGCGTGCCGGCATCACCCCCGATCTGCTCGTCCGCGCCGCCGCCGAACTGGCCGACGAGGCGGGGTTCGAGAAGGTCACCGTGTCGGCTCTGGCCCGGCGGTTCGGGGTGAAGGACGCGAGCCTCTACTCGCACATCAGGAACCTCCGCGACCTGCGGGTCCGGCTCGCCCTGCTCGCCTCCGCCGAGATGAACGAGGCGATCGGAGCAGCCGTCGCCGGCCGCTCCGGCCGGGACGCGCTCGTCGCCTTCGCCGACGCCTACCGCGACTACGCCCTCGCGCACCCCGGCCGCTACGCCGCCACCCAGCAGCGCATCGAACTCGACGAGGTCGCCGACACCGCCGTCTTCCAGCGCGCCGTCGAGCTCACCCATGGCATGCTCCGCGCCTATGGCCTGGCCGAACCCGACCTCACCGACGCCGGACGGCTGCTGCGCGCCACCTTCCACGGCTTCATCCACCTCGAGCTGAGCGGCGGATTCGCGCACCCGCGCCCCGTCGCCACGTCCTGGGCGCGCTCGCTCGACGCGCTGCACCGCGTTCTGGAGGACTGGGGGAACCCCACATGACCACGACTGCGAAGATCACGACCGACTCGACCGCCTCGACCGACGCGACACCCGCGCCGCCCACTGCCGTGCGCTCCGGAACACTCCAAGTCCCCGGCGCCACCCTGTACTACGAGGTCCGGGGAAGCGGACCGGTGCTGCTGCTGATCCCCGGCGGGGCCGGTGACGCAGGGCTGTACGAGGGGATGGCGGGCCTGCTCGTCGCCGCCGGGTACACCGTGGTCTCGTACGACCAGCGCGGCCTCTCGCGCAGCCCGCTCGACGCCCCGGAGCCGGCCGGGCAGCGGGTCGAGGTGTGGCGGGAGGACGCCCGAGCCGTTCTCGACGCGGTGCTGCCGGCGGGCGAGCGGGCCTACGTGTTCGGATGCAGCTCGGGCGCCATCGTCGCCCTCGCGCTGCTCGCGGCCCACCCCGGCCGGCTGCATCGGGTCGTCGCCCACGAGCCGCCGCTGGTCGAACTGCTCGCCGACCCCGCCCCGTACCGCACCCGCTTCGCCGAGACCCGTGAACTCCTCCGCACGCGGGGAATCGGCCCCGCGATGGCCCGCTTCACCGGACAGCCGGAGCGGGAAGAGCCGGGGACGCGGGACTCGGCGGCCCCTGAGCTCGAACTGCCGGACAGCATCCGCCAGATGGCGTCCCGGATGACGGCGAACATGCCCGTCTTCCTGGAGCACGTCCTGTGTTCGTTCTCCTCCTCCACCCCCGACCTCGACGGGCTGCGGGCAGCCGTTGGGCAACTCGTCCTGGCCGTAGGCGAGGAATCGGACGGACAGGAGGAACTGGTGGGCCCGGCCCGCCGCCTCGCCGAACTGACCGGCGCCCCGCAGGCCGTCTTCCCCGGCGGCCATGTGGGCTGCGTGCAGCGGCCGGAGGAATGCGCGGAGCGGCTGATCGGCATCCTGCGGGCGTAGGGGCTGTCCGGTGGGTCACCGCCAGTCGGCGGTGACCTCGCGGGTGTCGATGTGCATCCCGAGCGGCACCCGCCAGGCGTCCACGCAGACCGTGTACGTACGGGTCTCGGACGTGCCGGGCGCGAGCGGTACGGGCAGGGGCTGCGTGGAGTCGAGCGTGGCCCAGTCGACGCCGAGAGCGCCGATCACATGCGTGGCGAAGGTGACCGTCCCCGAACGGGCCGCTGTACCACCGGTGTTGTGGAAGATGACGGTGACCTTCTCGCACCAGCGCCGGTCGGTGCCGGCCCGCACGGGCGCGGAGAGAGTGAGCGCTGCGGCCGACGGCGGCCCGGTGGGCGCCGGAGTCGGGGGCGGGGCCGGAACGGGTGCCGGGGTGGTGGAGGGGGCGGGAGCCGGTGGTGTCGCCGGAAGGGGCGGGGCGGGCGTGCCCGGTGTCCGGCGGGGCGTTCCGGGTGCGTCCGGCGCCCTGGAAGCCTGAGGGGCACGGGGGCCGGGCAGGGCCACGGGCGATACCTGGTCGCCGTCCCGTGCGGGGTGCCCTCTCGGAGCCGTACCGCCGGAAGCCTTCGGTGCAACGGAGCGATCGGGCTCCAGAGGGATCAGCGTGACCGGGCCGGGCGAAGGCGCCGCACCCCGGGGGCCCGTCGGGCCGGCGGCGCCGACCGCCGCGTAACCCTGGGGGTCGTCGTCCGCACCGCACGCGGTCAGCGCTCCACCGAGGCAGAGCGCGACCAGTACGGCCGGTGTGGCCGCGGCTCCCGCTCGCTTCCCACGCCGGTGGCTCGTGGCTGCCATGCCTGTCAGTCTGGCTGACGGGCCGTCAGGAAGGAAGTAGGGGGAAAGCGGCGGGAGTTCAGTCCGCGATCAGGCCCTCGCGGAGCTGTGCCAGGGTGCGCGTCAGCAGGCGCGAGACGTGCATCTGCGAGATGCCGACCTCCTCGCCGATCTGCGACTGGGTCATGTTGGCGAAGAAGCGCAGCATGATGATCTGCCGCTCGCGGGGCGGGAGTTTGGCGAGCAGCGGCTTGAGCGACTCGCGGTACTCGACGCCTTCCAGGGCCGTGTCCTCGTAGCCGAGGCGGTCGGCCAGCGAGCCCTCGCCGCCGTCGTCCTCCGGGGAGGGCGAGTCGAGCGAGGAGGCGGTGTACGCGTTGCCGACGGCGAGGCCGTCGACCACGTCCTCCTCCGACACCCCGAGCACGGCGGCGAGTTCGGGGACGGTGGGGGAGCGGTCGAGCTTCTGCGCGAGCTCGTCGCTGGCCTTGGTGAGGGCGAGCCGCAGCTCCTGGAGGCGGCGCGGAACGCGCACGGACCACGAGGTGTCGCGGAAGAAGCGCTTGATCTCACCGACGACCGTCGGCATCGCGAACGTCGGGAATTCCACGCCCCGTTCGCAGTCGAAGCGGTCGATCGCCTTGATCAGGCCGATGGTGCCGACCTGGACGATGTCTTCCATCGGCTCGTTGCGGGAGCGGAAGCGGGCCGCCGCGTACCGCACGAGGGGGAGGTTGAGCTCGATCAGGGTGTCGCGGACGTAGGTCCGCTCCGGGCTTTCCTCGGCCGCGCCCTCCTCGTCCAGGGCGCGCAGCCGCAGGAAGAGGGAGCGGGAGAGCGTGCGGGTGTCGATGGCCTCGGTGGTGACGGCCGTCGGCGCGGAGGCGCGGCCCGCGGCGCCGTCGGCGGCGGTCGGAGCCGTCGTCTGCGCGGGCATGGGCGTGAGCGTGAGCACCTTCGAGCTGCCCTGTTCTGCGGACATGCCACCCCCTTTGAGGTCGCGGACGGTCGTGGTGGCCACGGCCATCTGAGGAACGCAGCCTCCACCTGAATACCGGAGGTGGGGCTGCGGCAAACGCGGTTTCCGCAGAATGTCACAAGTCGGCAACACGCTGTAGTGACATGTCGACACAGAGCAGCCGAGTATCCGCAGGAAACAAGGGGTGCAGGGCTTTTGGGAGGCCGAAAAGCCGCTCCGGAAGGGTCTACCCGATCCGGTTACGCCTCGATCCTATTTGCGGATCTCAGGCGGGCGAAGCTCCGGGCGAGGAGCCTTGACACATGCATCTGCGATACCCCGAGCTCCTGACTGATCTGGGACTGGGTCAGGTTGCTGTAGTAGCGGAGCATCAGGATGCGCTGCTCGCGCTCGGGCAACTGGACGAGCAGATGCCGTACGAGATCGCGGTGTTCGACTCCGGCGAGCGCGGGATCCTCGTAGCCGAGGCGGTCGAGCAGGCCCGGCAGGCCGTCGCCCTCCTGGGCGGCCTCCAGGGAGGTGGCGTGATAGGAGCGGCCGGCCTCGATGCAGGCGAGCACTTCGTCCTCGCCGATCTTGAGGCGCTCGGCGATCTCGGCGGTGGTAGGGGACCGGCCGTGGGCGGTGGTGAGGTCCTCGGTGGCGCCGTTGACCTGGACCCACAGCTCATGGAGGCGGCGGGGGACGTGCACCGTGCGGACGTTGTCGCGGAAGTAGCGCTTGATCTCGCCGACGACGGTGGGCATGGCGAACGTCGGGAACTGCACGCCCCGGTCCGGGTCGAAGCGGTCGATGGCGTTGATCAGGCCGATGGTGCCGACCTGGACCACGTCCTCCATCGGCTCGTTGCGGCTGCGGAAACGGGCGGCGGCGTAACGGACGAGGGGGAGGTTGGCCTCGATCAGCGCGCCGCGGACGTGCTGGTGCTCGGGGGTGCCCGGCTCCAGGTTCTTGAGGCGGGCGAACAGCACCTGGGTGAGGGCGCGGGTGTCGGCGCCGCGGGTGCCGGGGCGGTGAACGCCGGTACGCGGGCCGGAGGCGCCGTCTCCGTCTCCGTCGCTTTCTCCGCCGGGGCTCTCGGGTGCGTCCGGCGTGCCGGGGCCCGTGTCGGGGCCCGCGTGGGGGTCGGTGCCGGCGCGGGGGGTGGCCTCGGGGGCGCCGGGGGCGGCGGGGGTGGTCGAGGTGTCCGAGGTGTCGCGGGGGCTCGGGGTGCCGGGCGTGGGTGCGGGTGCGGGTGCGGGTGTGGGCGCGGTGCGGCGGTGGGGGGTGTCCGGGCTTCCGGGCTCGTTCTGGGGAGGGACTTGAGGCGCTGCACTGGCCGGCACGTTCACGCCACCCCTTCACGTCAACTTCGGTCGACTCATTCGTCAAAAGCGGTCATAGCATCACAAGACATGTCCACTGTGTGCAAGCACCGCATAACTACGTGTTGAGTGAGCGCGTGACGGGTAAGAATCCGGGCCCTCCGCCGTCGACGGCGGAGGGCCCGCAAGGGTGGTGACGCGTACGTACGCGTGGGTGGGCCGGAGAGGCCGAAGTGAGGGATCAGGCCTCGAACGGGTAGTCGGCGATCACCCAGGTGGAGAACTCGCGCCAGAGCGCGACACCCGCCTGATGAGCCGGGTGCTCCAGGTAGATCTTGAGCGCGTCCGCGTCGGCGACGGCGGAGTTGATGGCGAAGTCGTACGCGATCGGCCGGTCCGAGACGTTCCAGGCGCACTCCCAGAACGTCAGCTCGGGGATCTGCGAACCGAGGGCACGGAACGCCTCGACGCCCGCGACCACCCGCGGCTCGTCCCGCTCGACACCGTCATTGAGTTTGAAGAGGACCAGATGGCGGATCACTGCCGTCTCCCGTGAACGAGTCCGATACGAGTCAGTTGACGAGCTCCGTCATGAACCGGCCGACGCCTTGAGCGGCGCTCGATATGCCCTCGAACCCTACCTGGACGAGATCCGCCGCCCGGGCCGGGGAAGTGATGATCGTGTACAGCACGAAAACCCCGACCGCATAGAGCGCGACCTTCTTCACCTGCGCCATTCGTCCGCTCTCCCCAGTCGCCCCGAAGACCCCTGTCACCACCGCTGTCGGCGCCGCGTTCACGCGGTCGCCGAGTCTAACGGAGCCCCTTCCGGCCGGGCCTTTATGGACCAATGGCCCACCCAACGGGGCCTTTCGCCGACCCCCGGAACAACGGCCGCCAGAGCAGGATGGGTGTCGAGCCCGGCGGATCTGGCAGGAATCCGCAGGGCATCGAACCGGCCCTCACTGCGGGGTCCGCGCCGAGTGCTTCCCCTGACCACGGCGCCGGACTTGAAGGTTCGGTTCGCATCGGGGGGAGCGGCTTGTCCCCCCCCCGATGCCGCTCCCCCCGGCCAAGCGCCTCATGCGTCTGTTCCGCGCCTTCTGGGGGGCCTCCCCCCCCCGCCCCCCACCCCCTCCCCACCCCCCCTTTTTCTCGCGGCCCCGGCCCCGGCCTCGGCCCCGGCTTCGGCCTCGCTCTCGGTGTTCCGCGGCCGGGAGCCTTCACCGTCCCTTCGCGCTCACCTCACGCTTGACCCTTCGCTTCCGTCTTGCCCGGGCGTCCGGCGCGCTGCCGGCCTGGCGGCACATCAGGCGCACGGCGGGCGGCGGGCGGTGAGTCCGAGAGGGCCGAACGGTGAGCACTCACGAAGAACGGCGGAGCGACGAGCGGCCGGACGAGCGCACCACCGGGCGGCCCGACGACCAGGGGCCGGCGGCCTCGCACGCGTACGCCTCGGGGCGGGACATGTACGGCGCCGAGCAGGGCGACGTACACCTCCGCATCGACTGCACCGAGACCGCCGACGGTCGCGAGCGCCACACCGTGGGCCCGATCATCGACGACCGCCCGTATCCCGGTCCGTCCGCCTTCACCGCATCCCAAGCCGACCGCTTCCGCGCGGGTCGTGACAGTCAGGGGTTCTCGACGCTGATGCTCCCGTTGCTGCTCTTCAGGGTGAGCCGATGCAGGCCCGCCGGGTCGTCGGGCAGTCCGATCCTCTTGTCGCCGTTGCTTGTCCGCGCGGCTATTCGATAGCCCGTGCCGGGCACCTTCAGATCGATGCTGCCGTTGGTCGTCCTCGCCTCGACGTCCGAGGGCGCGGCCAGGGTCAGATCGATGCTGCCGTTGGACGTCCGGGCCTGGACCCGGCCGCCCTTGACGTCCGACCCGGTGATGCGGCCGTTGGCGGTCGTGACGTCGACCGGGCCGTTCACCCCGGTCAGTTCGATCCGGCCGGCGCCGGTCTTCACCCGGACCGCCCCCACCTTCGTCAGACTGACCGTGCCGTTGGACACCTTGCCGCTCACGGGAATGCCGGCGGGGACCTCGACGTCGTACGCGACCGAGCAGTCGAAGCTGCCGCAGTCGTCGAGGATCAGTACCCCGTTCTCCACGCGGTGGGTGGGGCTCTCGGGCTTGCCGTGCTGGTACGAGACCGTGCGCCGCAGCGACGGCGGCTCGCCGTCCGCGATGCCGTGGACGGTGACGTGTCCCGACCCGTTCTCGAGCCGGACCGAGGTGATCTTCGCGGGCAGCGAGCTGCTGTCCTCGTAGGTCTTGCTCTTCACCAGGCCGCACCCGGAGAGCCCGCCGATGGCGAGCCCCGCCGTCGTCACCGCGATGCCGAGTAGACGGAAGTTCCTGCGCATTCGTGTCCCCCTGTTGCGGAAGGCCGCCCGGATCGGGCCGGGCCGGCCCGATGGCAGCGTCGGGCCAGGCCGGGCCCCGTGGCGTCCGACGCCTGTTGCCTGACGCTCTTCGAAACTAATGGGCCCTGGGGGAGGCGGACATCAGGGAAGCCCCCGAATAAAACCCCTGATTCGTCCCGGGGTTCCGGCCGTCGGACCCTTCCGGGTCGGCCCGGCGGAGAGCCCGTGGGAAGAGTGCGGGAGAGGCGCGTGGGGCGTGTGGGGCAGCAGGGAGCGGCGGGGTGGCGGTGGCGGAAACAGCCGGCGGGAGAAGGGGCCGGGGCACCGCAGGGAATCTGTGGGAAAAGCAGAACCGCCTCCGGCCTGCTGTCGCAGATCGGAGGCGGTTCAAGAGCGGTAGCGGAGGGATTTGAACCCTCGGTGAGTTTCCCCACACTCGCTTTCGAGGCGAGCTCCTTCGGCCGCTCGGACACGCTACCGAGAGAGAGCTTAGCCCAAAGGCGCCCAGGACTGAAATCCGTGTCCCCGCGCAGGTCGGAGCGGGTGCCCGAAGGCCGGCTGGAGGCCGGTCGGCGGCCGGTCCGGCAGGCGTCAGCGGGTGCGGAAGAAACGGGTCAGCTGGGCCGAGCACTCCGCTTCCAGGACGCCGTGGATCACCTCGGGGCGGTGATTGAGGCGGCGGTCGCGGACCAGGTCCCAGAGCGAACCGGTCGCTCCCGCCTTCTCGTCGAAGGCGCCGAAGACCACCCGTTCGACCCGCGCCTGGACGAGGGCGCCCGCGCACATCACACACGGCTCCAGGGTCACGACGAGCGTGCAGCCGGTCAGCCGCCACTCGCCCGTCGCCGCCGCCGCCCGGCGCAGGGCGAGCACCTCGGCGTGGGCGGTCGGGTCGCCGTTCGCCTCGCGCTCGTTGTGGCCGGTGGCGAGGACGGTGCCGTCCGGGGCGAGCACGACCGCGCCGACCGGTACGTCACCGGCCAGCGCGGCCAGGTCGGCCTCGGCGAGCGCGTGCCGCATCGGGGCACGCCAGGGGTCCCGTACGGGATCCCCTACGGGCTCCGGCACGGGTTCGGGGGCAGGGGAGGGGGCGGTGTCCTCGCCGTGTGCTGCGCGGGGCACTAGCGCACGGCCTCCAGGATGTCCGCGGCGCCGATGGCCTCCGCGATCTCCCCGAGGGCGTCGCCGGTCTCCAGACCGAGCAGTGCCTGCTCGTCCATGCCGAGGTCGGCCAGGATGAGCGTCTCGCCGAGAGGCCCGGCCGGGGCGACGGCCGCGGCGTCCGCCGCCTCGTCGTCCTCGTCCGCGTCCGCCGGCTCGCCGTCCTCCGTGCCGTCCAGGTCGGTCAGTTCGTCGAGCGCGCCGTCCTGCTCGTCGTCGCCGAGGATCTCCGAGGTGAGGATCTCCCCGTACGAGGAGCGGGCGGCGGCGGCGCCGTTCGAGACGAACACGCGGGGGTCGTCCTCGCCGTCGATGCGGACGACGCCGAACCAGGCGTCCTCCTGCTCGATGAAGACGATCACCGTTTCCCCGTCGTCGGCGGCGGCCTCACGGGCCAGTTCGGCAAGGTCCGCCAGCGTTTCCACGTCGTCGAGCTCTGTATCGCTCGCTTCCCACCCGTCTTCGGTGCGCGCGAGCAGTGCGGCGAAGTACACCTGACTCTCCCACTGTCCAGAGGTGTGATGACCGGCGGCGCGCTCCTGATGCCCCGCCCAATCGGCATCGTGACAGAAACCTCGCCGTCAGGAGAGGTCTTCGGCTGTTGCGTCGTGCATCAGTCTGAATGACACCGCGATCGGGCGGGCGTGCGACCCCGGCGCACGCGGGCGTACCCGGCGTGGCGGGACTTCCCGCAGGTCACCCGGGCGCACTACCGCGCCCGTCGCGGCGTCGCCGCCATGCCACCGCCGGGCCATCGTCGTACGTCCCCGTGTCACCACCGGAACGTACGCATCCGCATCGCCTGCCGCATCCGGGCCGCCCGGGCGCGCCGCGGCTGGACGCGGTCGCGCAGCGCCTTGGCCTCGTGCAGTTCGCGCAGGAACAGCGCGCGCCGGCGGCGGCGATCCGTCTCGGGGTCGAGATCGGGGCCGAGACCGGGGTGGAGATCGGCGTCGGCGTCGGGGTCGGGGGCGGGAAGGTCGGGGGCGGCGGCCGGTCCTGACGTGCTCGGTCCGCTCGGCCTGCTCGGCCCGCTCGGCGCGTCCGGCCTACCCGGGCCGGCCTCCGGCGCGTCCGGGTCAAGGCCCGGGGCCGGTGCCGGCGAGGTGCCCGGCGGGGCGTTCCGGCCCGGCGGCGCCGAGGCGCCGATGGACTCCGCTTGACCCCTCCTACCCCTCCCACCAGGCATTCCGGGCGTTCCAGGCATCTTCTCCGGGTCGGGCATCGGCCACACCACCCCACGACTGCGTCCCTGTGTCCCCACCTTCCCCCGGCGCCCCGGGGCCGCGCCACCCCGGCCGCTGTCCGGGGCCCGCCACCGGCCCGGCTACTGTTGACGTATGCGTCTCCACGTCGTCGATCACCCGCTGGTCGCTCACAAGCTCACCACGCTGCGCGACAAGCGCACGGACTCCCCGACCTTCCGCCGGCTCGCCGACGAGCTGGTCACCCTGCTCGCCTACGAGGCGACCAGGGACGTGCGCACCGAGCAGGTCGACATCGAGACCCCGGTCACGAAGACCTCCGGCGTGAAGCTGTCGCACCCCCGCCCGCTCGTCGTTCCGATCCTGCGCGCCGGTCTCGGCATGCTCGACGGCATGGTGCGGCTGCTCCCGACCGCCGAGGTCGGCTTCCTCGGCATGATCCGCAACGAGGAGACGCTGGAGGCGTCGACCTACGCCACGCGGATGCCGGAGGACCTGTCCGGTCGCCAGGTGTACGTCCTCGACCCGATGCTCGCGACCGGCGGCACGCTCGTCGCGGCGATCAAGGAACTGATCCGGCGCGGTGCGGACGACGTCACCGCCGTCGTGCTGCTCGCCGCCCCGGAGGGCGTCGCGATCATGGAGCGCGAGCTGGCCGGTACGCCGGTGACGGTCGTGACGGCCTCGGTCGACGAGCGCCTCAACGAGAACGGCTACATCGTGCCGGGCCTCGGCGACGCGGGCGACCGCATGTACGGCACCGCCGAGTAGGACCTGCGGACCGGCGGACTCACGGCCCCGCGGACTCGCGGACCCGCACCGGTCCTGGCTCGGGCCGGCACTCGGGCCACGGCTCCGGGTGTACGGGGCCACCGGGTGTACGGGGCCACGGCTCCGGCCGGCGGCCTCCCGCCGCTTGAACGCACGTGAAGGCGCCCGTCCCCCTTCTCGTACGGAAGAACTCCGATTCATCCGTACGAGAAGGGGGACGGGCGCCTTCGTGCTGTCAGCAGTGCCCCGGAACCGGCTTCGGCTTGTTCAGCGCCACGAGCGCCGCGTCCGCCACCGTCTTCGGGTCGAGCTGTTTGAAGGCGGTGCCGATGACGAAGTCGATGTCCGCCGTCGTCCGGGTGTCGACCTTCGTCGTCGCGCCCTTGAGCTGGGCGCCGACGACGGAGAAACCGCCCTTGGTGGCGCCCGGAGCGCCGAGCAGAAGTCCTGTGCCGGTCACCTTCTTGTCGAGGTCGGCCGGTGCGTTGCCCACCTTTCCGATGACGAAGCCGCGCTTCTTCAGCTCGTCCGCGGTCGCCTTCGCGAGACCGCCGCGCGGGGTCGCGTTGTAGACGTTCACGGTGATCTGGGCCGGCTTCGGGAGCGTCGCGGCGGCGGGGGTGGTCGGCTTGGGCGCGGGCTTGCAGTCGCTGGGCTTGCCGGCGGCCGTGACCGTCTTCGTACCATCGCCACCGCCGCCGGAGAAGACGTCGACGAGCTGGAATGTCCCCCAGCCGGCCGCGCCGAGCACGAGCACGGCGGCCGCCGCCCCGAGAACGATTCTGCGCCGACGGTGAGGGCGGCGCATGCGGGGATAGACGTCCCCTGTGATGCGGTACTTTCCGCCCATTCCAGGGGGAGTGAGCATGCTCATGAACGCAGCGTAGTGCGGCCCGTCGGTGATGCCTACTGGATGATCATGTGATCGCGTCCGGACGGGCGTGAAGTGGCCCCGAAAGGGTCAGCCCCGAGAGCCGTGGGCCCCGGGGCGCACGCCGGGCGGGTATGGGGCCGGTGCGTCGGCCGCGTACTCCCGGCGGGTACTCCCGGCGGCCGAAGCCGGACGGCCGGCTCCGGGCAGTCGAACTCGGACAGCCGGACAGCCGGACAGCCGGATGGCCGGACAGGCGGATGGCCGGTGGCCGGATGGGCCGTCCCCGTCGTCCAGGGGAGCGGTCAGCCCAGTTCCAGCACGCGCGCGTGGAGCACCTGACGCTGCTGGAGTGCGGCGCGGACCGCTCGGTGCAGTCCGTCCTCCAGGTAGAGATCGCCCTGCCACTTCACGACGTGCGCGAAGAGGTCGCCGTAGAAGGTGGAGTCCTCGGCGAGCAGCGTCTCCAGATCCAGCTGGCCCTTGGTGGTCACCAGCTGATCGAGGCGGACCGGGCGCGGTGCCACGTCCGCCCACTGCCGGGTGCTTTCCCGGCCGTGGTCGGGATACGGCCTGCCGTTTCCGATGCGCTTGAAGATCACACGGAAAGCCTACCGGGCCCGCGGCTCCCGGCGCAGCCACGCGAACTCAGTGCGATGCCGGGGCAAAACGGGACCGATCCGTACGCATGGAAGGTCCCGCCGCGCGGGAGCGGCGGGACCCGGGGCGGTTCGGGGGCCGGGGCGGCCGTCACGGTGTCCGGCACCGACACGGCCGCCGTGCCCTCGCGCCCCCTGCCGACGACAGCGACAGCGACAGCGACGGCGACGGCGGGGGAGCGGGAGCGGGGGTGGGGGTGGGGGCGGCTACGGAGCCGGTGTACGGCCTCGGTTACGGAGTCGCCTTCTCCTTCTCGATCACCGGAGCGGACGGGGCGTTCGCCTTCACCGACTCGATGCCGTTCAGGCAGGAGGCCTTGCTCTCGTACGCCTCGCCCACCGCGATGATCTCCCCGTTGCCCGCCTTCAGACGGAACCGGTACTTGTCCGCCTTGTCCTTGTAGACCTCGAACTTGCCCGCCATGCGCGTCACCTCTCAGCTCTGCCCCCTGAGGCGACGCTAGGCTGCCGCGCCGGGACGCGCAGCCGGAAGAGGGCCGACGGGCCGAGGGGCCGAGGGGCCAGTGTGCCGAGGGTGCCGGCGAGACCTCCCGGCCCCCTCGGCACCCCCGGCTCCTCCGGCCGGCAGTGTCGGCTACTCCGTCGCCTCGTCGTGGTCGGCGTGCAGACCGCCGTTGGCCGTGCCCTCGCCGTCCGTCCGGCCGGTGCTCGCGACCGGCTTCCGCAGCGAGCTGATGTCGTGGGCGTAGGTGCCGACGGCGTTGGCGACGACACCGATGTTGATGTCGAACGCCCGCATGTTGATGTTCGTGATGTCGTCGCCCTTGGCGTGGTAGTTCACGTCGTACGCGACGCCCGCCTGGCCGCCGAACTTCCGTGCCTGGGCCTCGGTCTTGAGGCCCTCGGCGCCGGTGAAGGTGCCGCCGGAGGGGATGCCCGCGTCGATGAACGGCCCGTAGTCGGAGCGGCCGTCGAAGTCGGTGCCCTCGTGCGGGACGCCCCGCCGGTCGAGGTAGTCGTTGATGTCGCGCTCCAGCTGAGCGGAGCCGGCCGGGCCGGGGCCCGCGCCCTTGCCGTCGGAGTCGTCGCCGTCGTAGACGAAGATCCCGTAGTTCGGCGAGGCGATCATGTCGAAGTTGAGGTAGAGCTTGATCTCCTTCTTGTCGAGGGAGCTCATGTGGTCGGCGTAGTACTCGGAGCCGAGCAGGCCGTACTCCTCGGCGGACCACCAGGCGAAGCGGACCTTGTTGCGGACCTTGTCCTTCTCCTTGGAGGTGGCCTTGGCGAGTTCCAGGGCGGTCTGGAGGAGGGCGGCCGAACCGGAGCCGTTGTCGTTGATGCCGGGGCCGGCGGCGACCGAGTCGAGGTGGGAGCCGAGCATCACGGTGTTGGCGGCGTTGCCGCCCTTCGTCTCCGCGATGACGTTGTTGGTGGTGCGGTTCTCCCGGAACTGGCGGATGTCCAGGGACAGTTCGACCGGCCCCTTGGCGAGGTCGGCGGCGAGCTGCTCGCCCTCCGCCTGGCTGATGCCGCCGGTGGGGACCTTGCCGGCGTCGGCGGCGCCGAGGGTGCCGTTCAGCGCGCCGTCGGTGTTGTTGTAGATGACCGCGCCGACGGCGCCGGCCGCGGCGGCGTTCGCCTGCTTGTCGGCGAAGGTGCAGCCGCCGCGCTTGATGAGCGCGATCTTGCCGGTGAACGTGCCGGAGGCGAAGTCGCCCGGCTCGCAGCCGTTGCTGCCGTCGGCGTCGACCGGGGCGGCGGCGAGACCGGCCTTGATGCCGCCGACCGGGGTGGACGCGGTGTACGTCATCGCGTGGATCGCGAGGTCGCGCGGGGCGGGGGAGACGACGGCGGCCTTCTCGGCCCGCGTCTCCGTGAAGATGAAGTCGAACTTCTGGTACGAGACGTTGTAACCGGCCTGCTTGAGCAGGGAGTACACGTACGCGGCCGAGGCGTCGTGGCCGGCCGAGCCGGCGACGCGGGTGCCGCCCGACGAGTCGGCTATCGCCTGGAGCTTCTGGAGGTGCCGGTAGGCGTCCTTGGCGGTGGTCTCGCGTACCAGCGTCTTCGCCAGCTTGGCGGCGTCCCGCGCCTCGGCGGCCCCCGGGGCGGGGTCGGCGGTGGCGGGGACGGCGAGGACCAGCGGGGTGGCGAGGGCGGCGGCGGCCAGAACGGCGGCGGCTCTGCGCTGCGAGGCGTTCACAGAAGTCCTTCCCGGTGGGTGCGAGGTTGAGGGGAAGCTAGCGACCGTTGGGGGTTCCTGTGAACAGATTCGTCACAATTTCTGCCGTGCGACACAGGATTGGCATCGGGAATGAACAATTCCCCGTGTTTTAAGGCTTTTTGGCGGAGGGCGTGGTCTTCTTCGAGGCTGCGGACCGGGCGGACTTCGCGGTCCCGGACGCCCCGGGCGTCTTGGTGCCCTGGGCCGTCTTGGCTGTCTTGGCTGTCTTGGCCGCCTTGGCGGCGGCCTTCAACTCCTGCTTGTGGGCACGGACTTTGGCGAGCGACTCCGGCCCGGTGATGTCGGCGGCCGAGCGGAACGCGCCCGCCTCCCCGTACGCCCCGGCCGCCTCCCGCCAGCCGTCGGGCCGCACCCCGTACTGCTTGCCGAGGAGGGCCAGGAAGATCTGCGCCTTCTGCTTGCCGAACCCGGGCAGCGCCTCCAGCCGCGCCAGCAGCTCGGATCCCGTCGCCACTCCCCGCCACACCGCTTCCGCGTCGCCCCCGTACTCCTCCACCAGGAAGCGGCACAGCTGCTGGATCCGCTGGGCCATGGACCCCGGGTAGCGGTGCACGGCCGGCTTCTCGGAGAGCAGCGCGGCGAAGGTCTCCGGGTCCTGGGCGGCGATCTCGCCCGCGTCCAGATCGTCCCGGCCCAGCCGGCCGGCCACCGTGAACGGGCCGGAGAACGCCCACTCCATCGGCACCTGCTGGTCCAGGAGCATGCCGACGAGCGCGGCGAGCGGGGAGCGGCCGAGGAGCGCGTCGGCGTCGGGCTGCTGGGCGAGATGGATCTCGGGGCTCATACCCCGATCATCGGGCCGGTCGGCCCGGTGCGCCCGGCGAGTGCGGCACCGGGAGCAGCGGGAGCAGCGGGAGCGCCGGGAGCAGTGGGAGCAGTGGGAGTACGGTCCGACGGGTGCCGACGGGTGCCGACGGGTGCTGACGGAGTCCCGAGGTCCCGAGGTTCCGGGGTTCAGCTCTCCAGGGTGGCGCCGTCCGCCGTTCCGAACCGGGCGAGGGCCGTCATCACGCGCGTACGGGTCTCGTCGACCCCGAGATGCCCGCCCGCGTCCACGATGTGCAGCTCGGCGTCCGGCCAGGCGCGGGCCAGTTCCCAGGCGGTGAGCGCCGGGCCGCCGAGGTCGAGCCGTCCGTGGACGAGGACGCCCGGGATGCCGGCGAGCCGGTGGGCGTCCCGGATCAGCGCGCCTTCCTCCAGGAACGCGCCGTGCGCGAAGTAGTGCGCGCAGATCCGGACGAAGCCGAGCCGGGCGTCGTCGACCCGGTCGGTGTACGGGGTGCCCTGGCCCTCCAGGGACAGGACGGCGTCCTCCCAGGCGCACCAGTCGGCCGCCGCCTTCTCCCGTACGGAGCGGTCGGGACGGTCCATCAGGGCGGCATATGCCTCGATGATGTTCTGGCCCTCGGTGCGCGGGGGGACGCCCGCGCCGTCCCGGAACCGTTCGTGGGCCTCGGGGAAGTACCGCCCGACGCCCTCGTACAGCCACGCCGTCTCGGTACGGCGGGTGGTGGTGACGGCCGCGATCACGATCTCGGTGACGTGCTCCGGGTGCGTCTCGGCATAGGCCAGGATCAGGGTGGACCCCCAGGAGCCCCCGTACAGCAGCCAGCGTTCGATGCCGAGGTGGACCCGCAGCCGTTCCATGTCGGCGATGAGATGGGCGGTCGTGTTGACCGACAGGTCGGTGGCCGGGTCGCTCGCGTGCGGGGTGGAGCGGCCGCAGCCGCGCTGGTCGAACTGGACGATCCGGTAGACCGCCGGATCGAAGACCCGGCGCGCGTGCGGCGACGAGCCGGAGCCGGGGCCGCCGTGGACGACGAGTGCGGGCTTTCCTTCGGGGTTCCCGGCGACGGACCAGTACACGTGGTTGCCGTCGCCGACGTCGAGCATGCCTTCGTCATGGGGTGCGAGCTCAGCGAACATCCCGCCGACGCTACTCCCGCAGGCCGGCCCGCGCCGCCGGATAACGGCCCGGACGGCGGGGCCCGGACGGTCCGAACGGCACGGGTTGGACCGGCCGAACCGGTTTGGCATATGCCCCGACGGCTCTCTCCCGCGGCTCCCTACCGCGGCTCGGCCGCCGGCTCGGCATCCGTCTCGTCGTGAAGGAGCTGGCGTATGCCCGCCTTCAACTCGTCCGGCGACAGATGCTGTTCCTCCGTCAGGTGGTGCATCAGGCTCGGGGAGAACGGGGCCAGCAGGAGGTGGGCGAGCAGAGGGGCGTTGGCGGCGGGGCGGGTCTCGGCGAGCAGCAGCCTGACGTGGGCGTGCGTGGCGAGGTACGCGCCGTTGGTGTAGCGGCCGGTCGGCGAGGCGGTCTGGGCGGCCAGGAGCAGCGCGCGCTGGTCGACGACGTGGTCGACGTAGGCGCAGAGGAAGGCGTAGAGGCGCTGCGCGGCGGGCGCGCCGGGGCCGAGCGGCGGAGGGCCGCTCAGATACGTCTCCTGGAACCGGCGCTCGCGTTCGTCGAGCAGCGCCCACAGCAGGTGCGAGACCTCGCCGAAGCGGCGGTAGACCGTGCCGACGCCGATGCCGCTCGCCTGCGCGACCTGGTTCATGGTGACGGCCTCGGGGCCGTTCTCCGCGACGATCCGGGCGGCCGCGTCGAGGATCTTGCGCCGGTTGCGGGCGGCGTCGGCGCGCTCGGGGACGGGGGCGCCGAGGGCCGGGAGCAGGGGGAGCGGCGGTACGGGCCGGTCGGCCGGCGCCGACGACTCTGCCGGTCCCGCCGATTCTGCCGATCCCGCCGGTCCCGCTTGGTCCGCCGGACCGGTGGTGGCCGTGGCCTGCGGTTCGTGGGTGCTCATCGGCTGCTGCCCGCCTCTCGTTCCTGCTCTCGTTCGCGCGCTCTTTCGGCATCGGCGGCTCCCTGTCCGGGGTCCGCCCGCGCCTCCCCGTCGGCTGCTTCCTGACATCGAGCATACCCGGGACCCTTGCTAAACGGATAGACCTCCGCTTAGGCTGCGGGTGTTGAAGCGGAAAGTAATCCGTTTCTCTGTGAGGGTGTTGTCGCAGGTCACGGGTCGCGGGTTGCACGTCGTAGATCGCTCGCAGGTCTCTTTCCAGGTACAGGTGCAGGTACAGGTCCTCAGGAGGGCTCAGCATGTCCGTCAAGGTCGCCGTCATCTACTACTCGTCCACCGGGAACGTCCACCGGCTCGCCGAGGCGGTCGCCGAGGGTGCCGAGAAGGCCGGCGCCGAGGTGCGGCTGCGCCGGGCCGCCGAGCTGGCCCCGGCCGCCGCGATCGACGCGAACCCGGCCTGGCGCGCCCATGTGGACGCCCACGCGGACCAGGTCGAGGTCGCCACGCTGGAGGATCTGGAGTGGGCGGACGCGTACGCGTTCGGCTCGCCGACCCGGTTCGGCAACATCAGCGCCCAGCTCAAGCAGTTCATCGACACCGCCGGCGGCCTGTGGCAGCAGGGCGCGCTGTCCGACAAGCCGGCCACCGCCTTCACCAGCGCGTACAACACGCACGGCGGCAACGAGTCCACGCTGCTCGCGCTCTACAACACCTTCCACCACTGGGGCTCGATCATCGTCTCGCCGGGTTACACCGACCAGACCGTCTACGCGGCCGGCGGCAACCCCTACGGGACCGCCTTCGCGGGGGTCAAGGGCGAGATGGACGAGGCCGTCCTCGCCGCCGCCCGCTACCAGGGCGAGCGCCTCGCGAAGATCGCCAAGCGGCTGAACGGCCTCGCGGCCGACTGACCGGCGGCCTCGCGGCCCCCTTGCGCCGCGCGCGGCGCGTGGTGCGTGGTGCGCGCGGTGTAGCGCGCGGTGTGTGGCGCGCGGAGCGTGCCGAGAGTGTGATGTACCCCCGGGGTTGGATACCCCCGGGGGTACTTCTGTTTCTGTTATGGTCGGTTGTATACCCCAGGGGGTAACGAAGGGTTATTCGGGGGTCCCGTTCCTGGAAGGAGTGCAGGTTTGCTCATCGCCCTCGCGGCCGGCGCAGTCGTCGGGCTCTCGCTCGGCGCGCTCGGCGGAGGCGGCAGCGTCCTCGCCGTCCCCGCGCTGATCTACCTGCTCGGCTTCACTCCCGCTGCCGCTGCCACGGCGAGTCTGTTCATCGTGCTCGCGACCTCCGCGACCGCACTGTACGGACACGCGCGGGACGGTCAGGTGCGCTGGCGCACCGGCGCGCTCTTCGCGGCCGCCGGAGTCGTGCCCGCGGCGCTCGGCGGACTGCTCTCCAGCAGGCTGCCCGACGCGCTCTTGACCCTGGGATTCTCCTTGGTCGCGGGCTTCGCGGCGGTACGGATGGTCCGCCGGGCCCCGGAGGCCGAGTCGGTACGGCGTCCGGCGCCGGCCGTCGCGGGCGCGGGGGCCGGACTCGGTGCCGTGACCGGTGTGCTCGGTGTCGGCGGAGGGTTCCTCACCGTGCCGGCGCTCGTCCAGGTTGTCGGCCTGAAGATGCGCCCGGCCGTCGGGACCAGCCTCTTCGTCGTGGGAGCCAACGCTCTGGTCGCGCTGCTCGCGCGGGCCGGCAGCGCCCCGGCCATGAACTGGGCGGTCGTCGCCCCGTTCACGGGCGCGGCGGTGCTCGGCGCCTGGGACGGGCGACGGCTGGCGAAACGTATCCCCGGAGACAAGCTGCGCCGGATCTTCGGCGTGATGCTGCTCCTGGTGGCGGTGGTGATGCTGGTCGACCTGCTCCTGTAGCCGAGGCGAGCCGAGTCGGGCCGGGGTGAGCCGGGCCGGGGCGTGATCCCGGCCGGACGGACCGTACGAGCGGACCGTGAGAACGGGTCGTACGCACGGGCCGGGCCGTACCGAGCCGGCCGAGCCGCGCGGGCGTCCGGGACGCGTACCCGTACCGGCGCGCGTACCACCGTCCGTACACCCGTACCCGTATCCGCACCCCCACCCGTGCCCGTCCCCGCGTCCGCGCGCGGATCCGGACCTGCCGGACCTAGGCCAGCGAGAGGAACAGCTTCTCCAGCCTGGCCCGCATCTGGTCGGGGTCCTCGCCGCCGCGCTGCCCCTTCTCCATGTCGGTGAGGCACTGCTGGAGACCGGTCGCGATGATCGCGAACCCGGCCCGGTCCAGTGCCCGGGAGGCGGCGGCCAGCTGGGTCACGACCTCTTCGCAGTCGCGGCCCTCCTCGATCATCCGGATGACTCCGGCGATCTGCCCCTGTGCCCGGCGCAGCCGGTTCAGTACGGCCTTCAGCTCGGCGCCCGCGAGATCCAGTTCCACAACCACTCCTCCACAGATACCCCCGGGGGTAAGTTACCCCCCGCTCCGGGGTTCCGTCGAAGACCAAGGATGACACCTGCCATGAGCACCACGACCCGTACCGTCGAAGCCGACCAGATCCGCGCCCGCCTCGACGAGCTGACCGTCATCGACGTCCGCTCGCCCGGCGAGTACGCGGGCGGTCACCTCCCCGGCGCGATGAACATCCCGCTCGACCGCCTCAAGCACGCCCTCCCCGCCCTGAAGGAGGCCGCGTCGCGCGGCGAGCTGCTCGTCGTCTGCCAGTCCGGCAACCGCTCCCGCAACGCCTGCGCGCAGCTCGCCGCCGAGGGCATCCCCACCCTCGACCTGGTCGGCGGCACCAGCGGCTGGGCCTCCCGCGGCAACGCCCTCGACCGCCCGGCCGGCGGCCCCGTCCGCGTCCCGTGGGCCATGGACCGGCAGGTCCGTCTGGCCGCAGGCTCGCTCATCCTGCTGGGCCTGCTCCTCGGCGTCCTGGTCCACCCGCTGTTCCAGCTGCTGTCGGCCGGTGTGGCCGGTGGTCTCGTCTTCTCCGCGCTGACCAACACCTGCGGCATGGCGGCGATGCTCGGCAAGCTCCCCTACAACCGCGCCACCTCGTGCGGTGTCGACCTCTCCACCACCCTGAACCGCCTCAACAACGGCGGTAAGTGAGCCCGGACGCCCGGACACCCTCCGGCGTTCGCCGACGACCCGGACCCGTAGGGGCCGCCACGTGAGGGGCGGTCCGTACGGGTCCGGGTCGCGTCGGGGTCCGGGGAGGGTGCTCCCGGAGGGGGGTGGGGGAGGGCGCTGGGCGCTCCGGAAGCCGGGAAGTGCCCCGGGGAAGAGCCCTGAGTAAGGGCCCCGGGACTCAGCCGGTCTCCGGCCCCGCTCCCTCGCCCTCGTCGACCGGGCGGATCACCACCGGGTGGTCCGGAGCACCGGCCGGCTGCGGACACCGGGCGACCCGGGCCGCGATCTCGGTGACCCGCTCCAGGCTCGCGCAGTCCAGCACCCAGTACCCGGCGATCACCTCCATCGTCGTCCCGTAGGGTTCTCCTGGACGACGGGGCGGCCCTCGGAGTCCGCCGTGACGAACCGGGTACGGGCCGGCTCGACCAGCCCCCGCGCCTCCACGAGCTCGCCGCTGTCCCGGAGGTCGTCGTTGATCGCGTTCATGTACGCGAACATCGCCCGCAGCTCCGGCTCGCTCCAGGCCGGGCCGTGCCCTGAGGAATGCCCCTTCATCGCGTCGTAGTCGGCCTGGGCGCCCTGCACCATCACCAGGTACTTCATGAGCTTCTCCCGCTTCCGTTCTCCGCTCCCGCTCCCGCTCCGGTTCCCGGCCCCGGCGGGGCGTCGGACCGCCGGGAAGGCTCCCTCACAGGAGACGGCAGAGCCCGGCGCCGCCGCCCGGCGCTTGGTCCGAACCCCCGCGGGACGCCACCCGAAAGGGGTGGACGAGGGGTGTCCCGAGGGGCCCGAGCTGCTTCCCGGGAGGACCTATGGCCCCTGATACCCGGCCCCTGACTTCTGCCCCTGACAGGGGTTTCCCGGGCGGGATCCTCCGTAGGGGGCGCGCAGCGGGGCGCCCGTGGGGGCCGTGCTCAGCCGCCGGACAGTTCCTTCTCCAGCGGGGTACGGAAACGCGGGGTGACCCGAACCGCGTCGAGCCGCCCGGCCAGGCGTGCCGCCTCCGCCTCCACCGCCCGTACGAGAGCCTTCCGGTCACGTTCGCGGCCACGATCACGGTCATGTTCGTGTCCGGTCCCGTCGCCACCCGCACTCGCACCCGCACCCGGCAGTAGCCGCCACGCGATCTCGCCGTCCGGGCGCTGCGCCCAGCCGCCCACGATCCGGCCGTTCCACCACACCGTCGGCCCGATGTTCCCGCTCCGGTCGAAGAGCGACGGACGATGGGCCGGGTCCAGATACCAGTCGCGGTCCTGCCAGCCCATCGCCGTCGGATCGAGCGCCGGGAGCAGCGCCGCCCACGGCTCGGCCGGGGATGGCACGGGATCGAGGTCGTCGGGCAGGACGAACCCGGGCGCCGGCCGACCGGCCCCGGCCCCCGTACCCCCGTCCCCGCCGAGCGCCCCGCCGAGGGTCACCCATACGGCGCCGAGCGCGCTCAGGGCCCGCCGTACCTCCGTCAGGGTCCACCCCGTCCACCACTTCAAATCGGCTTCCGTCGCCGGTCCGTACGCGGCCAGCCAGTGCCGTACGAGTTCCGCGCGGGCCTCGGCGGGCGGCGGGACGGGGACCGGAATGCCCGTGCCCGCGCCCGTACCGGTCTCGGGGGCGTCCGGGGCGGGCGACCATCGGAACCGGTTCGACGTCCAGCCGCCCTGCGGCCGTCCCCGGACGATCAGCCCCCGCATCCCGAGTATCCGCAGGACCCGGGTGCCGACGGTCTGCGGCCCTTCCTGGCGGGTGCCGACCCCGTACACGTACGTCGCTCTCAACCTCGGTACCGCAGCGCCGAGTTCAACCCCGGTCGCCTCGCCGCGCGCGGTCAGTTCGGCGAGGACCAGGCGTTCGGTCTCGGCGAGCCATGCCTCGTCGTAGTCGCTGCCCTCCGCCAACTGCCTGACGAGCCGGGCGCGTTCGCGGACACCAGCGGCCTCGGCGGAGGAGGAGTGCACGGCGGCGGCGAGTTGTGAGGGCACGACGAAGACGGTGTGCCGCATGCCGTGCATCCGCACCAGCGTCCGCTCCCCGTACAGCGCCCGTTCGGTGTCCGCGACCGGATCCGGGCCGCCGTCCGCCAGCCGCGCGCCGATCGCCAGGAACACCGTCGCCGGATCCGTGCCGTGCAGCGCCACCAGCGACGCCGCGACCTCCTCCGCCGCCGTCGCCCGTGCGCCGACGGCCAGCCGGTGCCGCGTCGCGAGCCGCGCCCGGCGCTCCTCGGCGCCGATCAGCCTCTGTTCGCCCATGCCGGTTTTCTATCGCGGGTCAGGGAGCCCGTAGGGGATCCCGGAGAGGAAATCCCTGATCGCGGCGTGCAGTACCCCCGGCTGCTCCAGATGCGGATCGTGTCCCGCGTCCGGGATGCCGACCCCGTGCAGCCGCGCGGGCTGCCGCTCGGCCATTCCGTCGTACTGCTCGGTGGACACGATCCCGCGCCGGCCGAGCACCGCGAGGACGGGTACGCCGATCGCGGCCCACTCCTCCCAGCGGTCGCGCCCGGAGTTCTCGGCGAGCGCGGCGGCCAGCAGGGCGGTGTGGCCGCCGTACGACTGGCCGATCAACACCGGCCGATGCAGGCCGAGTCGGTCGATCACGGCGAGGATGTCGGCGACGTACGCCTCCCGGGTCACGTCCCGAGGGCGCCGCTCGCTCGCACCGTGGCCGCGCTGGTCCAGGACGACGACCCGGTGGCCGCCGGGGGCCTCCGGCGGGCGATCCCGTCCCACTCGCCGGCGTGCCCGACGAGCCCGTGCAGCAGAAGCAGCGGCGCGCGCCCGGAGTGCTTCCGGGGGTCGTCGTGGTGGGGGCCTCCGGGGTCTCGTCGGGGTATTCGTCAGGGGTCTCGTCAGGGTGGTGGCGGTGCCAGTCGCGGAGGGAGAGCCGTACCCCGTCGCGTATCAGGGTGCGTTCGAGGTCCTGGGGTTCATGCGGTCTCCCGGGGCGTCGGGGCGTCGGGGCGTCGGGACGGCGGGGCCGCCGGTCCGGTTAGCTGTTGCGGTAGTGGGCGACGAGGGCGTTGGCGTGACCGTGGCCCAGACCGTGCTCGGTCTTCAGCCACTTCACCAGCTCCATGTGCTTGACCAGCGGGGAGGCTTCGATCAGCGCCAGCCATTCGGTGACGGGGCGCCCGTACTTCTTCTCGATGGCGGGGAAGTAGCTGGCGGGGTTCGGGGCGGTGGCGGCGGCCATGAGGGACCTCTTTCCGGGGGCGTTCGCGGTGACGTGGGGGTGGTCAGTGGCGCTCGGCGGTAGTCGGTGGTGCTCGTACCGAAAGGCTCGACCGACAGGACAGACCGCCACCTCTTCGGAAACTCATCGGTGGGGCGAAGATTCTTTCGATGAGCTGTCGACGCCCCGTCATATGCCCGCCCGAAAGCGCGTGTCGTGCGGATTTGCGGTGCCCGGCCCGTACCGCCTCCTAGGCTCGGCGCGTGACCGAGAACGAGATCAAACTCAAGGCCATCGCCGCACTGACGGCCTTGCGCGGCGGGGTCGACGAGAGCCTGGTCTCGGACCTGCTGGGGGAGGTGATCCCGGGGCAGTTCGCGGTGCCGTCGGGGGCGAGTGCCGAGGAGGTCGGCATGGCGGTCCTCGCCCAGCTCTCGGAGCCGCTGAGCGCGCTCGTCAACGGCTTCATCGTGGCGTTCGACGCGGTGGCCGACGCCCATGACTCCGCCGGGGCGGACCCGGACACCGAGCACATCCTCCAGGAGCTGGCACTGCGGCTGGCGAGCGACAACTTCGAGTGACCGTCCGCCCGGTGAGGGGAAGCGGAGGAATCGGGTCAAGGGCTGTCCGGCCCCTCGGCGGGGGACCACTCGGGGACGGCTACCCCAGGAAAAAGGGCAGGCCATCCGCGTCGGGCTGGCGTACCGTCACGTCTCGATTTCCCGATCTTGGCCGGATCACCCACCCTGACGACGGAGTCACCTTGTCGATACGCCTCACCCCGCTCGCCGATCCCGAACGCACGGCGCTCGGTCACCGCCTCGCCTGGCTGGCGACCGGATCCGACGGAACCCCGCTGGGGCACGCGTTCCTGCGCCTCCTCACCAAGCAGGGCCAGCGGCACCTCGCCGAGGTGGACGTACGGGTCCACCCGACCGAACGCCGCAACGGCGCCGGATCGCTCCTGCTCGGCGCCGCCGTCGAGGCCGCCCGCGAGGACGGGCGGCGCAGTCTGGTCGCGCAGGCGGAGGCCGGATCGCCGGGTGCGGCGTTCCTCGCCGCCCGGGAGTTCGGGGTGGCGCTGCGACTGACATATGCCCGGCTCGCGCTGGCCGACGCCGACCTGCCGGTGCTGACGGCGCTCACCGAACGGGCGCACCCCGGCTACCGGCTGGTGGAGTGGACGGGCCTCGTGCCGGACGAACTGGCCGACAGTTACGTGGCGTCGCGCCGGGCCATGGACGACATGCCGATGGGGACGGTCGACTACGGCCGGGTGGTCTGGGACCGCGAGCGGGTACGGGCGGCGGTGGCCGCGGTCGCCGGGCGCGGCGAGGTGCTGCACACGGTGGCGGCGGTGGCCGAGGCGGACGGCTCCGTCGCCGGGTTCACGGAGCTGGTGACCCCGGGCAACGGCACCGGCGACGGCCTGCACTACGGGACGGCCGTCCTGCCCGAGCACCGCGGGCACGGTCTCGCCCGCTGGATGAAGGCGGCTTCGATCGTGCGGGCCCGCGAGCGGCAGCCGGGCCTTGCCGGGCTCGTCACGGACACGGCCGACAACAACCCGTACATGCGTCGGGTCAACGACAGTCTCGGGTATCTGCCGACTCACGAGGCGCACGAGTTCCAGCGTGCGCTGTGAGGTGGTGAGGTGGTGAGGCGGTGAGATGGTGAACGGGTGGCTTGGAGCCGGGGGTCACCCCTAAGGGTGATCGCCGGTGTGCCTGCGGGAAGGGGCCCGGTGCGGCCTCCGAGGATGCGTCCATGCGCCTTTCCCCCTCCGGATTCCGCCCTGGTTCCCGCCCCCGATTTCTCCCCTGTTCCGGCTCGCCGTCCCCGCGCCGCCGGGCCCTGCTGACCGCCGTCGCGCCGTTCGTGGCGGCCGTCGCGGTGCTGACCACCGGCGTCTCGGCCACGGCCGCCGCCGCGGAGGCGTGCGGCTCGATCATCACCGCCCCGCTCGCCCGCCCGGTCCCGGCGAACGACCCCTGCCCCAGCACCGACCCGGTGGTGTGCCGGATCCGCGTCATGCCGATGGACGAGAAGGTCGAGGCCCAGCGCGTCCGCATCCGCTACCACCACCTCCTGGAGGACATGCACCGCACCGAGGCCGACATGCGGGCCGGCGGTTCCTCCGAGGAGGAGATCGCGCGCGAACTGGTCGACATGCGCAACCAGGCCAAGGAGATCACCCGCGCCGGCATGACCCCCTCCGAGGTCCGCATCCTCGAGGAGCGCAACCAGGCCAAGTACGGCAACCCGCTGGGCCCGACCGCCGACCAGCTCTACGCCAAGTACGGCTCCTGGGAACTGGTTTCCGACGCCGCCATGCGCACCAGCTTTGCCGTCGACCGCGAACTGAGCCTGGAATACCGCCCCTGCCCGGTCTGACCGACTCTGCCGGGCCGGGAGGCAATGCCCGATCCGACCCGCCCGTGTCTGCTCCGACCGCCCGCCGGTCGGCCCGACTGCCCTGCCCTGCCCGGTCCGACCGGCGGGGCAGGGCAGGGGCGATGTCAGTGGCCGCTCCTAGCCTGCGGCCATGAGCATGATCGGCGAGTACTTCCGTGTGACAGCCGCCCAGTTGGACCGAGCGATCGAGGACCCGGACTGGGCGCTCGCATACATCGAGGACACCTTCGACGCCGAGGAGTCGGCGGACTCCATGGGCGGGGAGGACGGGCCTCCGCCGGCCGGGGCCCGCCATTTCTCCACGGACAAGGCGTGGCACCTGCTCGACTTCCTGCTGAGGCGCGTGGACTTCCCCGTCGACGTCGTCCACGGGGAAAACCCCCTCGGCGACGCCGGCGACTGGGGATACGGGCCGCCGTGCCACCTCCCGGTGGACCGGGTCCGGCTCGCCGCCGAGGCGCTGAGCGGTCTGACGTACGACCGGCTGCTCGACGGAGTCGACCCGCGCGACCTGACGGCGGCGGAGATCTATCCGCTGGGCTGGGAGGACTCCGCCTCCCTCGACTGGGCCAGGGACTGGTTCGCCGGCCTGACCACGTACTTCGAGGCCGCCGCACGGGACGGCCACGCGGTCGTCGTCTGGCTGGACTGACGGCGGCACCGACCTGCCTCGCGGTGGCGTCGGGGCGGTCGACGGGCTACGTCGGCGGCCGGGTCGCCGTGACGACGTAGTAGTCGAGGATCCGCTCCTTGTACGCGCGCAGGAAGTTGCGGGGCCAGGTGTCCGGGGCCCACCACCGGGCGAGCCACTGGTCCCAGCCCGGCCAGACGTCCGGGCCGATCGACTCGACCCGTACCCCCGCGAGTCCCGCCGCGGTGAACGCGTCGGCGAGGGCCCGTACCGGCCGGGCGATGTCGAGGCCGTTGGCGTACGTCTCCAGCAACCGGGCCGGCTGCTCGGTCCGGCCGGGCGCGTCGTCCACGGTGAAGAAACTGGTGACGGCCACCCGTCCGCCCGGCCGCAGCACCCGCGCCGTCTCCGCCGCGAAGGCCTCCAGGTCGGGGAAGTGCTGGGCGGCCTCGACGCTGATGAGCGCGTCGAATCCGCCGTCCCGTACCGGCATGTGCTCCGCCGCCCCCTGCACGAACCGCAGCCGCTCCCGCTCCGCCGGGGACAGGCCGGCCTGGGCGCGGCGCGCCCGTTCCAGCTGGTCCGGGTGGATGTCCAGGCCGGTGATCGCGGCGGGCCCGTACTCCCGCAGAGCGATCGCGCACCCCATGCCGAGGCCGCAGCCCACGTCGAGGATCCTCGGGTGCCGCGGCAGCCCGGCGGACGTCAGGGTGTCCAGGACGTGCCGGTAGAGGTCCTCCTGGCTGCGGACCCGTTCGGCCTCGCCCACCGGGCGGTCCAGGTCGATCGCCCGCCAGTAGCCGAAGTTGATGAAACCTCCGGCGAAGATCGGCTCCCGGCTCAGATCGACCGGACCGTACGTCTCCCGCACCATGGGCCGCATACCGCCGTCCGCCACCATGCCTGCCGTACCTCCCGAGAATCCGGCCCGCGCGCGTGCGCGCCGACGCATTCGTCTGGCTGTCTGAAGAACTACCCGCGCGGCGGACCGGTAACGGCCGGGGGCGCCGCCAGGAACCGGCCCGCCACCTGGCCCACCCCCACCCCCCCGGACCGTCGCGGATCCCGGCTCGCTCAGCCCACGTGCGGAGTGCCGAGGTAGGGGAAGCCGGGGAGCAGGTCGGTGTGGGGGCCGATGTGGTCGGTGGGGACCTTGCCGGCGGTCAGCATGGTGAGGCGGGCGGAGGTGACGTCGTCGGTGAGGGTGCGGCCGTTGGGGTAGGCGGCGGGGGCGGCACGGTCGTAGCGGAGGACGTCCGGCAGGACCGTGCGCAGGGCCTCCTCGGCCGCCGGACGGTCGTATTCGCCGAAGTGTTCGAGAACGGCGGCCCACGGCTCGCGGTAGGTGGCCCAGTCGTCGGCGGGCTCGCCCGCGTTGTAGGAGTCCTTGGTGTCCTCGGCGTTGAAGTAGGCGGTCAGGGACGGGTGCGCGCCCCGGTCGACGGACATCAGCCGCCCGTCCTGGCGCAGGCTCACCCGGCCCCAGACGCCGATGACGGGGTTCGTGCCGAGTTCGGCGTCCGGCATTTCCAGGACGAGGGCGAAGACGTTCTTGTCCGCGCCCCAGTCCACGCCGGTCCACTGGAACTTGGCGACGATGCCGTCCAGATCGGCGAAGAACGGGTCGCTGCGGAATCCGGCGAAGAGGGCGTACGGGCCGGACTCCGCCTGCACGGGCTCGGCGTTGAAGACGACCGGCACGTTCTCGAAGATCTTCTCTCCGGCCGCTTCGTGGGCCCGGGCCTCGTCGCCGGTGGCGCGGTACACGGTGACCGTCTGCCCGCCGTCGGCGGAAGGAGCGGAGAAGACGAAGCTGAACGCGATGTCGGAGCGGTGATCGCCGTCGGTGTCGACGTTGATGCGGTAGACCGCGTCCGGGTGGAACGCCGTGCCGCCGGTCGGGGCGACCGGATTGACGTTGAGGATCAGTACGGTCCGGTCGCCGGGCGCCGCGAAGGCGAACAGGTCCGTCATGTCGAGCCGGGCGTCGTTCATGGGGGAGCGGAGGTTGGGCCCGCTGAGGTGGTGGGACATGCCCCCAGCAATAGCGGCCCGGTTCCGGTCGGCCGGGCGGCACCACGCGTGCCCGCCGCCAAGTCGCTCGTCCGGCGCACACCGGCCGGGGGCCGCGCAGACCGCCGAGGGCGGCGGGCACGGTCGGGAGGAGAGAGGCCGGCGAGGGCCGTTGCTGTGCGGGAGTAGATCGCGGTGGGGCTTCGGTTACTTGCCTGACGTGGGGCCGTACCACTGGAGTGCCTGCCCGGTGACAGCCGCGATGCACTCGAAGTCGCGATCGCGATGCAGCAAGGTGAGTCCCTGTAGTTCGGCTGTCGCTGCCACTACCAGGTCCACGGCTCCCGCGCTGCGGTGCAGACCGCGATCGGTGAGCGCTTCCTGCACCTGCCAGGCGCGGGTGTAGGCGCGATCGTCGACCGGAACCCAGCCGAAGATCATTCGCATGTCCTCGATTCCCTGAGCCCTGTCACGGGATGAATGAGCGCTGTAGAAGAACTCGAGCTCAGTGATTGGGACAGGTGGCGATGAGCCCTGCCGCAGCAGCCTGGTCCCATCCGTGCTGTTCCGCATCACTGCGCAAGAACCGGGCGAGTGCGCTGGTGTCGATGAGGAACTGGGCTGCGTTCATCGACGGTAGTTGCTCTTGTCCTCGAAGAGGTCCAGATCGAAGGCGCCCTTGGCGGCCGTGGCGCGCAGCCGTGTGAGCGCGAGCGCTCGCCGCCGGTTCTCCAGTACCTCGCGGAGGGCGGTGTTGACGGTTTCTTTCTTCGTGCCGGTGCCGAGTGCTTTGGCCACATCTGCCAGCAGGTCGTCATCGAGATCGATCACCGTGCGACTCATGGTGCACCTCCTCGTATATCAATGATGGAGGAAGGTATATCCCCCTTGATTCGAGGGTGCGAGGGTCACGAGAAGCAGGGAGCCGTCGCGCCCCGGTTGTTTTTTCGGGACGTCCGGGAAAGGGGCGAGGGGCGCCGCCATGTGCGCCGGTCCGTCCGTCCGTCCTCAACGGGCGGTAGCCGGGAATCGAGAGCAGAGCCGCGACCGGATCCGAGGCCGTCAACGTCGAAGGGCCCCACTGCAAGCAGTGGGGCCCTTCGACTTAGTGCCCGGTGAGGCACTTGGCGGAGGATACGAGATTCGAACTCGTGAGGGGTTGCCCCCAACACGCTTTCCAAGCGTGCGCCCTAGGCCACTAGGCGAATCCTCCGGGGCAAACATTACATGACCGGGGAGGGTGCTCGCGACCATGATCGATTCGGGGGTGGGTGGGGGTGGCGGAGCGTGGAGGAGCGCGGGGGAGTGGGGGACGGGCGGGGTTCGGGATCGGGTACTCTGGGCGGAGCCCCTCACGTGGCGCTATCTGACTGAACTCCCCCAGGGCCGGAAGGCAGCAAGGGTAGGTCGGCTCTGGCGGGTGCGTGGGGGGCGCTTACGTTTCCGGGGCGGCCGGGCACAGCCAGGCGGTCGCGGTGGCTGAGGCACCCGGGGCACCTGGGGCGGACGGGGCAGTCGGGACGGCCGCGACCGCCCAGGCGATCGGGATGACCGCCACACCCGTCGCATCTGTTGCACCCAAGACAGTCGGCGCGGCCAAGCCCGCCACGAACCCCGCGGCAGACGTCGAACCCCGCGACAGTCACGCGACCCCCGCATCGGCCCGCCCGGTGATCGCCGTTCCCGGGTTGTCGGCGGGCGCCTATAACCTCGTATACGTGTCGTCTCTCGCGCTGTACCGCCGCTACCGCCCCGAGTCCTTCGCCGAGGTCATCGGGCAGGAGCATGTCACCGACCCGCTGCAGCAGGCGCTGCGGAACAACCGGGTCAATCACGCGTACCTGTTCAGCGGGCCGCGCGGCTGCGGAAAGACGACCAGTGCGCGCATCCTCGCGCGGTGTCTGAACTGTGAGCAGGGCCCCACCCCCACGCCCTGCGGCGAGTGCCAGTCCTGCCGTGACCTGGCCCGCAACGGCCCGGGCTCGATCGACGTCATCGAGATCGACGCCGCGTCGCACGGTGGTGTGGACGACGCCCGTGACCTGCGCGAGAAGGCGTTCTTCGGGCCTGCGTCGAGCCGGTACAAGATCTACATCATCGACGAGGCCCACATGGTCACCTCGGCGGGCTTCAACGCCCTGCTGAAGGTGGTCGAGGAGCCGCCGGAGCACCTCAAGTTCATCTTCGCGACGACGGAGCCCGAGAAGGTCATCGGGACCATCCGCTCGCGCACCCACCACTACCCCTTCCGGCTCGTGCCGCCCGGCACCCTGCGGGACTACCTGGGCGAGGTCTGCGGCCGTGAGGGCATTCCCGTCGAGGACGGGGTGCTGCCGCTGGTCGTACGGGCCGGAGCCGGTTCGGTACGTGACTCGATGTCCGTCATGGACCAGCTGCTCGCCGGCGCCACCGAGGACGGTGTGACGTACGCCATGGCGACGTCCCTGCTCGGCTACACGGACGGTTCGCTGCTCGACTCGGTCGTGGACGCGTTCGCGTCCGGTGACGGCGCCGCCGCCTTCGAGGTCGTGGACCGGGTGATCGAGGGCGGCAACGACCCGCGCCGGTTCGTCGCCGACCTGCTGGAGCGGCTGCGCGACCTGGTGATCCTCGCCGCGGTCCCGGACGCCGCCGAGAAGGGCCTGATCGACGCGCCCGTCGACGTCATCGAGCGGATGCAGGCGCAGGCGTCGGTGTTCGGCGGCGCCGAGCTGAGCCGGGCCGCCGACCTCGTCAACGCCGGGCTGACCGAGATGCGCGGCGCCACCTCGCCGCGACTCCAGCTGGAACTGATCTGCGCGCGCGTGCTGCTGCCCGCCGCCTTCGACGACGAGCGGTCGCTCCAGGCACGGCTCGACCGGCTGGAGCGCGGCATGGCCGCCGCGCCGCCCGCCGCCGTGTTCACGCCCGCCCCGGTCGCGCCGCAGATGGGGTACGTGCCCGGGCCGGAGGCCCACGTTCCGCCACCCGCCCCGGCCCCCGCGCCCCCGCAGGCCCAGACCCCGGCCCCCGCCGCGCTCGCCCCCCAGCCCGCGCCCCCCGGCGACAGTTCCAGCGTGAACCCCACATGCGCCGGGATCTCCCCCCGGATCAG